>CAZTJK010000003.1:0-95443 GCA_964613715.1 uncultured Candidatus Saccharibacteria bacterium
TAGTTCAATGGATAGAACAGAGCTCTTCTAAGGCTTTGATGTAGGTTCGATTCCTGCCGAGGGCACACACAGTGAAAAACGCGGACTGCTCCGCGTTTTTCACTGTGTGTGCCAGCCGCAGCGATGTTTTTGTTTGAGCGAATGCGAAAGGCAAAAACCGCGAGGCGGGGTCGCGAAAAATTTCCGTCAGGAAATTTATGTGTGACCACAAGTGCTCGAACATCCGCACTTGTACGGCGAGATTCCTGCCGAATCTACATCGCCACTGTGCCCCAAGCATTTTTTATGCTATAACCCTATTCGTCGGGCGCTTAGCTCAGTTGGTTAGAGCATCTCATTTACACTGAGAGGGTCGGGGGTTCGAATCCCTCAGCGCCCACAGAAATTAGCAAAGCTAATTTCGGCGCAGCAAAGCGCCTGCGCGCTTTTGTGTTGAGGGATTCGAAAACCTTGAGTATATCGTGCGCAGCTTTGCGAGCACGATACGAAAGGTGTACAGATCCTGTAAGGATCGAATCCCTCAGCGCCCACATACATATGAAAATCCCAATCCTCTTCGAAGACAAAGACGTGGTCGTCATCAATAAGCCGGCCGGGCTTTTAGTGCATCCTGATGGCAAGAAAAAGCAGAAGTCTCTCGTCGACTGGATCCTGAAGAAATATCCGAGCGCAAAAAATGTCGGTGAGCCGCTTGTGCTTGAGGACGGCACAAAGATTTTCCGCCCCGGCATCGTGCATCGCATTGACCGCGATACGACCGGTTGTCTCATTATTGCTAAGAACAAAGCCGCATATACCTATCTCAAAGAGCAGTTCCAGGCGCGCACAGTGCACAAAGTGTACGCGGCATTTGTCTACGGGACGATCAAAGAAGACCGCGGCATGATCGACCGCACTATCGGCCGGAGTCCGAATGATATCCGGAAATGGTCTGCCCAGCGCGGCGCCCGCGGCGAATTGCGCGAAGCAAAGACTTATTTCCGCGTACTTGCTCGGAAATCTGACACGACCTATCTTGAAGCAATGCCGAAAACCGGCCGTACGCATCAGATCCGCGTGCATTTCACGGCGCTCAATCATCCGATCGTTCGCGACACGCTCTATGCCGGTAGATTTTTCTTGTCCCGTCGAAACCAATTCGGCTTCACGCGCTTAGCGCTGCATGCCAAGGAACTCGAGATCCGCGCTCCGAGCGGTACGCTCATTCAAGCCGTCGCGCCATTTCCGAAAGACTTCCTTTCCGCGATCAAGAAAATAAGCAAATAAATGGAAGGGGAATCGGTTGCGAAGCAGCCAGAGGTGTGATAAGGTATGAATCCTATGGAACTCAAGAATATCAAGGTTTCCCCAGTCGATATGGCAGCACGCAAAGGTCTCGGTATGAGATCAGGCGATACGGTTCGCGTCTGGCAGAAGATCAAGGAAGGCGAAAAGACGAGACTCCAGGCATTTGAAGGCATGATTCTCGCTGCCAAGCACGGCGGCGAGGCTGGCGGCACGTTTACGGTCCGTAAGGTTTCCGACGGATTTGGTGTCGAGAGAATCTTCCCCCTCTATTCTCCGAATATTGATTCGATTGAGCTGTTGAAGCGCGCACAGGTGCGCCGCTCCAAGCTCTACTATGTCCGCGAGAAAGCGGCCAAAGAGCTCCGCAAGCATTTGAAGAGCGAAATCCTCGAAGTGCGCAAGGAAAGCAACAGCGATACAAAGATCGCCAAAAAGGAAAAAGCAGAGGAAAAATAAATACAATAAAAAGCCGCGCCCGAAGGGTGAGGAAGCAAACGTATTTGCTTCCGCAAGACCTTGAACGTTTTGTACTCAAAATGTGAAAGGTGTACAGCCCCTGTCAGGGGCGGCTTTTGTCTTGAAAAAAGCATACTTTCAGTATATGATGCTCTGACATGCACGGGTGGCGAAATTGGTAGACGCACTACCTTGAGGTGGTAGCGCCCGCAAGGGTTTGGAGGTTCGAGTCCTCTCCCGTGCACATTAAAATCCCGCAAGGGATTTTTTGATTGACATTCGGAAGCCGCTCACTATACTTGCTCTAGATGTCGCAGGCGTTTTTTTGCCTGTATTTCATGCGAAGGAGGTGCGGCATGTCCTATTGGTCAGTGCTGTGCTACGGGCACGACACAAACTGCCGTGCCGAACGCAATATCTGCTATTGCGAAGATCGGCTTTACATCGTCACTGGCCTGCTCGGATTTGCATCCGGGCTCGTGCAATGCGTGATCGGCTATCGCGCGAGCATGGCAGTGCTTTCGGATGCGCTGCATGCGCTCTCGGATGCAGGCGCTGATTTTGCCGGTGCGTTTATCGTCTGGAAGGTCCGGCAACGGCATTTCAGACGTGCGGAGGATGAAGAGCGGCTGCGTCATGACGGTAATCGGATTATTGCTTTCCTGCTCGTTGTCGGTGCAATACTTATTGCATACGAAGCGATCGGGCGCTTGTCAGCTCCAGGCTATATCGTGCAGCTTACAGCAGTTCTTGCAGCTGGGTGCTTCGCGCTTTTGGTCAGTTTGCTGCGTTTGCGCATGCTCGTGAAGGCTCGATCGCATCTTTCCAGCACGAATCTTGCGGCAGTGACGCTCCATGCGAAGTCGGATGTCAGGCACAGCCTCATCATTTGCTCGACGGGCCTTGTAGCTTGGGGTATCGGCTTCCTGCATGTCGGACCAGCAGCTGGATATGCCGCAACCCTTCGCTATATTGATGTGGGTCTTTCGTTCGTTCTCGCAGCATGGATGGCATTTTGTTTGGCCCCTGATATTTGGACAGGTGCGCATGCCTCCAAGCATGATCATGAGCATTGAGTCGCTAACCCCGGTTTCGTATGAAGCCGGGGTTTTTCTTTTATCCTCCATCCTCTATACTTATGTGCATGTTGTATACGGGGAAAGGAGACAGCGGCAGGACAGGAACATTCGGCACAAAGGAAAAGCTGTTGAAAAGCTCGAGCGTAACAGAGGCGCTTGGCGCGCTTGATGAGGCGAATTCATATATCGGCATTTGCCGTGCCAAAGCCGGCAATCTGGAAATTGCCGCAGCGCGCGTTTCCGAAATCATCAATCGCGAACAGAACAATCTGTTCATTGTCCAGGCACAGGTAGCGGGTGCAGATAAAAAATTGCCCGACAGGGAAGTGGCATACATCGAGACAATTGTCGGCGAAATAGAAAAACTTTTGCCGCCGATCAAAAGCTTTTTCATTCCTGGCGCAAATGAGCTGTCTGCGCATTTTGATTTCGCGCGCACACTCGTGCGCCGCGCTGAGCGCAGGGCTGTCGGCCTTGCTGAAGAATATCCAGGCAAGATCGATCCGTATACGCTTGCATTCTTGAACCGACTCTCGAGCCTGTTCTATGCTCTCGCTCGATTTGCTGCGTCGAAGGACGGCGAGTCTGCGCCGACGTATTAAATTGGATTTTCTCGAAAAAATCTGCTATAACGAGGGAGTTTTCTTCATGGTGCCTATGGTGTAGTGGTAACACAGCGGTCTGTGGATCCGTTATCACCGGTTCGAATCCGGTTAGGCACCCAAATACGAAAAAACGGCAACTGCTTGCCGTTTTTTCGTATTTGGGTGAGCCGGAGTCATGTTTTGCGAGTACGCAAAACAGACGAGGCGGGGTCGCACGTTTCTCCGAGCGACGGCAAGGAGAAAATGAGTGACCCCACTGAACTTATTTCAAAAATCCCATCCAATTATCAAGCAGCACCGCAGTCGCGATGGCGACATTGAGTGATTCGGCGCGGCCATGGCGGGGAATCGTGATTTTTTTGGTGATGAAAGGTTCGAGTGCTTTGCTGATACCATTGGATTCATTGCCCATGACGAGCACGCCATCTTTCGGGAATGCTATGCCACGGATATTTTCGCCAGAAAGGAATGCGCCGTATACCGGCAGAGTATTTTTCGCAAAGTATTCTTTCAAATCTTCATACGCAACAGAAATTCGCGTGAACGAGCCCATGCTTGCTGAAATTGTTTTCGCATTATAGAAATCGGCGGAATTTTTCGAGGCGATGATGTGTTTCACTCCGTACCAGTCGGCAATGCGCAGTATTGTGCCAAGATTGCCCGGGTCTTTCACTTCATCGAGGACAAGGGTAATGCCGGACGTTTCGCGTTCAGCTGTTCCGGCTATTTTCTGTTTCACGACGGCGATGGCAGTATCATTTGTCTCGAGGGTGCCGAGCTTTTCGAGTTCTTCCTGCGAAACTATCTCGATACGGGTAGTTTTTCCTGCGATTTTTTTCGCGAATGCCGCACTTGCGATCACGAATCTCGTTTCAAAATCAGATGCGAGCACTTCCTCCACGCTTTTTGCGCCTTCCACGAGAAAAAGACCAGTTTCCTGGCGATGTTTTTTTTCAGCAAGGGATCGCACGAGTTTTATTTCTGCTTTCGTAAGCATGCGGCGATTCTAGCACATATCTGCTATACTTTCCTGCATGCAGAAAGGGCCGAAAGAGGTATTTGATGAAAGTCTGGAATTTCTCCGTCTGTTGCGCGATTTTGAGAATATCGAGCGGACTATTTATCGGCCAGACGACAGGAAAGAAAATGATATCGAGCATTCCTATCAAGTGGCCATGTTTGCATGGTTTCTTTCGAGCAGATTTGGACTCTCGCTGTCGCTCGAGAAACTGCTCGCGTACGGGCTCGTTCACGATCTTGTCGAAGTATATGCGGGCGATACCCCCGTCTATAATAGGGAGCATTCCCCGAATACCGTCGCAACGAAAAAAGAGCGTGAAGAAAAGGCCCTGCTCAGGATTAAAAAAGAATTTCACCATTTCAATGGTTTGACTGATGCGATCCATGCATATGAAACGAAGTCGGATGACGAAAGCATCTTTATTTATGAGATAGATAAGCTTCTTCCTGCATTGAACATCTATCTCGATGGAGGATACGGATGGAGAAAACTCGATATCGTTCTCTCTGATGTCCAGGAAGAGAAGCGGACCAAGGTGAAGTCGACCAAGCAGCTTGTAAGTCTCTTGGAAGAGGCGCTCGCTCGTTTTGAACAGGAAGAAGAGCATTTGTTTGCACGGAAATCAAAATAATCGATCACATGAAATTTCTTTTTATATCTGTCGGGAAAAAACATGATCCAGCCATAGCTCACGGCACCGATGAATATACGAAACGCATCAGTCATTCTGTGAAAACAGAATGGAAGCTTATTGCATCGTCTGACAAGGAAGAGGAAGGAAAAACGATACTCAAGGCAATTGGGAAGAACGATTTTGTCGTCGCGCTTGATGAGCGTGGCAAGGAGCTTACGACGCTTGAGCTTGCTGGTTTTCTCGAGAAACGGATGGTTGCGGGAGATGACCGTGTCACTTTCGTGGTCGGTGGGGCATACGGGCTCGATGCAGCAGTGATCGATCGGGCCAATCTCGCCTGGTCTCTTTCCAAGCTCACGCTGCCGCATCAGATCGTGCGCCTGCTTCTTGCCGAGTCTCTTTACCGCGCACTGTCAGTAGTGAAAGGTGAGCCATATCATCATGCTTAATAAAAAGGCCGGCTCGCTTTGCGAGCCGGCCTTTTTATTTTTTATAATCCGAGATTCTGGATATTGCCGACGTAATTGTTCAAAAATGACGGGATGGCGAAGGCAAGGCCGATAGCCGGGAGTACGATCACTGCGATCGTGATGACCATAGTCCAGAATAAATATTTCCGCGTCTTTTCAACAGAAATGAGTATCTTATCAACTTTTTCTTGCAGCTCTTTGATATTCGGTTCCATTTTTCCAGTATAGCAAAATATTGCTATACTACGAACACTATGGACGCTGTTCAGATTTTTGCCGACGGATCTTCGAAGGGGAACCCGGGCCCGGGCGGCTATGGGGCGATTGTCGCGTCCGATGGCAGAGTACAGGAGTTTGGCGGCGGCGAGCCCCACACGACGAACAATCGCATGGAGCTTACGGCCGCGATCGTGGCGCTCGCATCACTTAGCGACTCCCGGGCAAAAATTACTCTGTATACTGATTCTTCGTACGTTGTGAATGGCATCACGAAATGGGTATCAGGCTGGCAGACAAATGGCTGGCAGACAAAGCAGAAAAAGGATGTCGAGAATCGCGATCTGTGGGAGAAGTTGATCGCTGCTGCGTCCGGCAAAAATATCACATGGAACCATGTTGCAGGACATGCTGGCATTCCGGGAAACGAACGCTGCGATGAAATCGCAAACGCATTCGCTACTGGCACAACGCCGAAACTTTTTTCCGGCAATCTTACTACATATACGATTGCTATTGCGGATCTCAAACCGCGGCATGCCCTTGCCGAGAAAAAATCAAGAAATAAAGCTACGGCATATTCGTATGTGAGCATGGTAGATGGCATCGTGAAGACGCATGCAACATGGTCCGAGTGCGAACAGCGCGTGAAGGGAGTGAAAGGCGGCGTGAAATTCAAAAAGGCGACGAACGCCGAAGATGAAGCGTCCATTATTCAGGATTGGAAGCAGAGAGTATAGATCCATCCCTTTTGTTTGACAAATATAAGGCCGGTGGTAGAATTTGCCCCGGACGTTTTTCACACAAATACCACATTCATTCGGATGCGGCAAAGGCTATCGGATTCATTCAGATAGTGTTTGCCGCATCTGTCATGTACAGAGGCGGTTGACCGCATAGACGGTCAATCATGGTTATGAAAGAGGGTCTTATGGGGAAATCCTCAGCAGTGTTGGAGAAGAAGAAAGGAGGAAGCAATGCCGTCATGCGACTTGCCGGAAAGCCTCGGGCCATTTCGTTTATGGCCGAGAAGAATCCGTCATCCGCTGGCATTCGCATGATCATCGGCGAGCAGGTGCGGACGACGCATTTGGCTGAACGCGCGATCGATCAGGCCTGCCGCCAGACGTATGTCAAAGGGAAAGTCGAGCTCGCGATGTTTACCGCGGAAGAGCTCGGTTTTCCGACGACGCTCGATCAGGCGCATAAGCGCGTGCAGGCGTTTTTCGAGAAGTACAACCTGGCGTTTTGCGAGTCGCTCGACGCCCCGCAATCCGTGAAGCAATCGAAGTCCCTGGCTTTGCACGTCTTCTTCCTCGAGAAGGATTCGGCGCAGGCTTTCTGCATCAAGGATGATGCGAAAGGACCCACCCTTGATCTTGCCTACAATGACTTCCTCAATCCCTTGCCGGAAGGATTCGCTGTCGTCGTCCGGTATCGTGTCGGTAGCAGTTGATGTATCCCTGACGTGAAGTTCTGGCCCCGCAATCTTTTCTTTCCAAAGATAAAGATGGCGGGGCTTTTGTGTTAGAATCGTGCCTGTGACGGATTCTTTTTTTACTGCGGCCACTGCCGGATGCATGTCGGCGATTTTTATTGCTTCATTTTTTCATTTCGGATTTTCTTTTTTTCTTTTGATTGCGCTCTGTGCCATTGCCTGCGGTTTTTACCGTAAATTTTTCGCGCGTAGTGCGGCATCGCGTCATATTCTTCTCTGTCTTGCCATATTTCTCGCAGCTTTTTCTCTCGGCACACTGTGCGCGGATATCAAGCACGCACATCCCGAGGCCGCTGTATTGTCCGACGTCATCGGTGCCCCTGTTTCATTTTCCGGCGTGATCGTCAGAGAACCCCGGCAGACCGATTCGCGCACGCAGTCTGTCGTACATATCAGCAGCATGAATATCGGCAGCTCGACGAAAACCGTTTCTGCCAAGATACTCGTTGGCAGTGGACTGTATCCGGAGCTTGCATACGGTGATTTCGTCTCGGTACACGGCACGCTCGAGCGGCCGAAGAATTTTTCCTCATTCGATTATCGGAGCTATCTGGCCAAAGACGATATTGTGTACCAGGTCGATTTCGCGAGCGTTGCGATCGTCTCGCACGGAAACGGCAACCGCTTCATGCAATTCCTTTTTTCCATCAAGAATGCATTTCTCGACCGCCTGCGCCGTACGATCCATGAACCGGAGGCGGGACTTGCCTCCGGCATACTGCTCGGCACTGACAATGCGCTCGATGCGAGCACGACGGCCGCATTCCGCAGCGCCGGGCTGTCGCATATTGTCGCATTGTCGGGCTACAATATCACGATCGTCGCAAGTGCTATCGCAAGACTCTTTTCCTTTCTGCCGAAAATTTATACTCTATCTCTCGGCGCTCTCGGTATCGTGCTCTTCGTGCTCATGTCGGGATCGTCTGCGACGGCGCTGCGTGCCGGCATCATGGCACTTGTCGTCATCCTTGCGCAGGCGTCCGGCAGGAAATACCAGATCGGCCGAGCACTTCTTTTTGCCGCGCTCGTCATGGTGCTGGCTAATCCTGACATTCTTGTTTTTGACCTATCCTTTCAGCTTTCATTTCTCGCTACGGTTGCCATCGTCTATATTGCGCCGATTCTCGAACGGAGCATGGTATTTCTGCCCGTGCGATTCGGCATCCGCAATACTGTCGCCTCGACGCTTGCCGCAGAGCTTTTGGTGACTCCGCTTGTGCTCCACAGCATGGGCATGCTGTCGCTTGTCGCGGTCCTCGCGAATCTGTTCGTGTTGTTCCTCATTCCGGCTGTCATGCTTGCGAGCTTTTGTACTGGTCTCCTCGGTCTTTTGTGGCTGCCGCTCTCATTGCCATTCGCGTGGATAGCATATGCATTGCTTGCCTATATTATTGCTGTCGTGGCCATATTTGCCCAGCTACCTTTTTCATCCATATCGATCACTTGGTTCTCATCAATGCTGATGATTCTTTCCTATGCATGTATCGGCGTATGGTTCTTTTCTCAAAAACATGAACATGCATAAGCGATACATCACCTTTGCGATCCTTGCCTGCCTCTTTATCATTGCGCTTTTTGTCGCGTATGCTGTCTTTCGCGAAAGCGACCGAATGCTTCGCCTGACATTTTTACATGCGGGCGCGGGCGATGCGGTGCTCGTGCGCTCGCCGTCCGGGAACTATATACTGATCAATGCCGGAGCCGATGCATCCATTCTTCGCGCGCTCGGCCGCGCCCTGCCGTTTTATGTGCATACGCTCGATCTTGTGATCACGACCGATCATGCAATTGGCCATATCGGTGGGCTGCCGAAAGTGCTCGATGCTTACGCCGTCAAACGGTATGTATCTCTTGGTAGTGCAGGAGATACTGTATCGCAAAGAGCAGCGCAGGAAATCATTGCAGCGAATCATATTGCTTCGGATACGCTGTATGAAGGTGACTCAATCAATCTTGGCGGCGGAGCCCGGCTTTCCGCGCTTTTTGTTGCCATGCAGGTACGGGCGCATGAGCAGTCGGTTGTGCAGCTTGCGTACGGGAAAACGCATGCCGCATTTATTTCTGGACACATCGATCAATCTGCCATTCTCCGGCTGGGAATTCGGCTGCGAAGCGACATTGCTGACCTCAATACAATCGCAGTATTTTCTCCAGAGCTTTTTTCAGCGATCGCTCCGGCATATGTGATTGCACCATCGGGGACGAATTTTAATGCTTCAACCACGGATTTTTTCTCAACGCTCAAGACAGCCGTAATCTCCACTGCTTCCGGCGAAGCGTCATTTTCCTCGGATGGAGAGGAATTTCAAGCCTTATAATCAAACACATTTTCGTGTCCACAGCCACTGTTGTCTTTTTGAGGCTCTGGTATATAATTTTCCTTACAAACTCTTACGAGTGTATTTATTAGTTAATTATAGATAATCACAATGGATGAAATGAAAAACAAAGGTGCAGGATCGGTCTTTCTCGGTCTTGTCATCGGCGTCATTATCGGCGTTGGCGGCCTGTGGACGTGGAATCACTTCTACGGCGGCTCGTCGCAGTCAGCGGTGACC
Source organism: uncultured Candidatus Saccharibacteria bacterium (assembly GCA_964613715.1). Lineage (GTDB taxonomy): Bacteria > Patescibacteriota > Minisyncoccia > Phycocordibacterales > GWA1-40-21 > Bog-1340. The sequence continues at coordinate 9,825 of CAZTJK010000003.1, forward strand.
CAGGCGAACCAGGCCCAGGTCAAAGACCTGATCGCGAAGGTCGGAAAGCTCGTTATCTTGCCGACAGGCGAAGAGCCGGTCGTCGCAACGATCAACGATGCCGCATCGCTCATCAAGCAGCAGGCATTCTACACGGGCGCGATCAATGGCGATGCTGTCCTTGTCTATCAGAAGGCGGCAAAGGCATTTGTCTATTCTCCGTCACGCAATATCGTCGTGAACGTCGGTCCAGTCTTCTTGCAGAATCAGCAGGCAGCAGCGACTTCCACGAAGAAATAAACCCTGAACGCAGGGAAAACAAAAAGCCGGCTCGCTATGTGAGCCGGCTTTTTGTTTGTATTATTTTTTTAGATAATGCCCGCCTTGTGGAGGGTGGCGTATGCACCGTTCTTTTGGATGGTCTTGATAGCGCGGGTGGAGAGCGTGAGCACGAAGGTTTTCTTCAATTCCGGGACATATACGCGCTTTTTCTGGAGATTGACGTATTTGCGGATCTTGCCGGTAGGGTTAAATTGCGTGGCGCGGGTTCTGTTCGAGTAGCCGCCTCCCATGATTGATCGCTTATTGGTGATTGCGCATGCTTTTGCCATAGGTCTCGTATGCTATCATAGACGAAGCAGGAAGGCAACAGAAATCATATGATCATCATTTTCCAGATCCTCATCCTCATCTTTTCAGTCATGATACATGAAGTCTCCCATGGCCTTATGGCTCTTTCCTTCGGCGATCATACGGCGGAATACGAGGGAAGATTGACGCTGAATCCCGCAAAGCACATCGACATATTCGGCTCTATCATCCTGCCATTTCTGCTGTTTATTACGGGCGCCGGCTTCATGATCGGCTGGGCAAAGCCGGTGCCATACAATGTCTATAATCTCCGCAATCGCACTATCGCCGAGCCGCTTGTCGCGCTTGCCGGCCCGCTGTCCAATCTCCTTATTGCTCTTTTCTTCGGCTTATTCATTCGTTTCATTACCCCGTCGGGAGCATTGCTCGAGATTGCAACCATCATCGTCATACTGAATATCAGCCTTGCCGTATTTAACCTCATCCCGATACCGCCGCTTGATGGTTCCAAGGTGCTTTTTTCGATATTGCCTATCGGTGGCCGCTTCGTTTTTTCGCAATTTGCCGAAACATACGGCCTCTTGATCCTCATTCTGCTTGTCGGCTTTCTGCCGCGCCTCGTCATGCCGATTGTCAGTTTTCTCTTCAAGCTGATAACTGGACTTTCCTGAGCTGGTGGATTGTCTTGCTATTTTCAACCGTTTGTATTATTATCGCTCTGACATTAGCTACTGGCTGTACGCAGTGTTCCTCCGCTTCCGGCGGATGAGTTCCAGAAGGAAAGAGTTGCGGGAATGTTCCACCCAAAATCACGGGACGTTTCTGTGATTTTTTTGTTTTCATTTATCAAAGATAGTTTTATTCGATATGCCAACCATCAATCAGCTGATCAAACGAAATCGAAAGACGGCAAAGCGCAAGCCGAAGTCGGTAGCGCTCATGCGCGGTTTCAACACGCTTGAAAACCGCCCGACATACTTGAACTCTCCGTTCAAGCGCGGCGTCTGCATCAAAGTGACGACGAAGACCCCGAAGAAGCCGAACTCCGCTATCCGCAAGATCGCGAGGGTGCGCCTTTCGAATGGCATGGAAGTCACCGCCTATATCCCGGGCATGGGCCATACGCTCCAGGAGCACTCGGTGGTATTGCTTCGCGGCGGCCGTGTGAAAGACGTCGGCCTTCGCTATCAGATCGTCCGCGGCGTCCTTGATGCGACGGGCGTGGAAGGTCGCAGAAAAGATAGAAGCTCGTACGGCGCGAAAAAGCCGAAAGCAGCCGGTAAGTAATTTTCCCCTCTCAAATCCTATGCGCAGAAAACTCAAAACAAAGCAACCGCTGAAGCCAGACTACAAATATCAGTCGGAAAAGATCGCGAAGCTCGTCAACTACGTCATGTATGACGGCAAGAAGTCCGTCGCAGAACGCGCCGTCTATGACATGCTCGAACTCATCAAGGAAAAAGCCAAAGTGAAGAATCCTGTCGAGGTCGTGGAATTGGCATTGTCCAATACCGCGCCGAATATGGAAGTCCGCTCCAAGCGTGTCGGCGGCGCCAATTACCAGGTGCCGATGGAAGTTCGCCCGGCTCGTCGATCCGCACTCTCCATGAAATGGATCGTCGAAGCAGCTCGCTCGAAAAAGGGTGCAGCGATTGCGGAAAAACTCTCAAACGAAATCATCGCAGCCTCGAAGAACGAAGGTGAAGCAGTGAAGAAGAAGGAGAACGTGCACAAGATGGCAGAGGCGAACAAGGCCTTCGCCCATTTCGCCTGGTAATTTTTCTTCAAATTTTCGCGCCTCGCTTCGTTGCCGAAAAAATTTCCTCCCGCGCAGTACTCCGGTACAGCTTGGTCGCAAATTTTTTCGGCGCCTGGCGATCCATCGAAAATTTTTTGAAAAATAGCAACATTACAACGTACAAGCTATAATCACATTATGAAACGAGATTATCCATTAGAAAAAGTACGCAATTTCGGTATTATCGCCCATATCGACGCAGGCAAGACGACGGTGTCGGAGCGCATTCTCTTCTATACCGGTTCGCAGCATAAGATCGGCGAAGTGCATGAAGGTGCGACGACGACCGACTGGATGGAACAGGAACGCGAGCGCGGCATTACGATCACGTCGGCTGCCATCACCTGCTTCTGGAACCCGTCGTACATGCCGAAGGAGGACATTTCGAAAAAAGTCCGATTCAATATCATCGACACGCCGGGACACATCGACTTCACCGCAGAGGTGAAGCGCTCTCTTCGCGTGCTCGACGGCGCAGTCGTCGTGTTCGACGGCGTTGCCGGCGTGGAACCGCAGTCCGAGACCAACTGGCGCTATGCCGATGAAGGCAAAGTGCCGCGCATCTGTCTGATTAATAAATTGGACCGCACGGGCGGCTCATTCGAGCGCTCGTACCAGTCCATTCTCGAACGCTTGACCAAAAATGCAGTAAGAATGCAATTGCCGATCGGCGCAGAATCCGATTTCAAGGGTCTCGTCGACCTGATGAAGATGAAAGCGTATTACTTCGAAGGCTCGATGGGCGAGAAAATCGTCGAGGGGGAAATTCCTGCCGAGATGATGGATGATGCAAAGAAATACCGCATCGAGCTCGTGGAGAAGATTGCCGGTGAGGATGAGAAGCTCATGACTGAATACCTCGAAGGCAAGGAGATTCCGCTCGCTGATTTGAAAGCAGCGCTCCGCAAGGCGACGATCGCAAACACCATCGTACCGGTCTTTACCGGTTCTGCACTCAAGAACAAGGGCGTGCAGCTTACACTCGACGCCGTTGTCGACTATCTGCCATCTCCGCTCGATATTCCTCCAGTCAAAGGCGTGAACCCGAAGAATGGGGAAGAAATCGTCCGCCATGCATCCGATGCCGAGCCGTTCTGCGCCCTTGCATTCAAGCTCCAGAATGACCCGTTCGTAGGCCAGCTGACGTACTTCCGCGTATACTCAGGCAGCATCAGTGCCGGTACGTATATTTATAATTCAACGACGGGCGACCGTGAGCGCCTTGGCCGCATCGTGCGCATGCACGCAAACGATCGCGAAGACGTGGAAACCGTCTTTGCCGGAGAAATCGCGGCAGCCGTAGGACTCAAGAGCGCGAAGACCTCGCATACCTTCTGTGATGAAGCGAATCCGATCATTCTCGACCAGATCGTCTTCCCAGAGCCGGTCATTTCGCTCAGAATCGAGCCGAAGACGAAGGCTGACCAGGAAAAGATGGGCCTCGCGCTCAAGAAATTGTCCGACGAGGATCCGACATTCAAGATTAAGTCTGATTCTGAGACTGGCGAGACCGTCATGATGGGTATGGGCGAACTCCATTTGGAAATTCTCGTCGATCGCATGAAGCGCGAATTCAATGTGGAAGCGAATATCGGCAAGCCACAGGTCGCTTACAAGGAAACCATTACGGGCGAAGCAGAGAAGGAAGAGAAATACATCAAACAGACAGGCGGCAAGGGCCAATACGGCCATGTGCTCATCAAGATCAAGCCAATGGAGAAGCTTGAAGAGGGAGCCAAGATCCCGAAGAACGTCAAGCGCTACGACGAGTTCGAGTTCATCGACTCGATCAAGGGCGGCGTCATCCCGCAGGAATTCATCCCAGCCGTTGAAAAGGGCGTTCGCGAAGCAATGGAGCGCGGTATTGTTGCCGGCTACAAGATGGTGAATGTCTCGTGCGAACTGACATTCGGTTCCTATCACGATGTCGACTCGTCGGAAATTGCCTACAAGATCGCCGCGTCCCAGGCATTTCAGGATGCTGCGAAGCGCGCGCGGCCGGTCATTCTCGAGCCGATCATGAAAGTGGAAGTCGTCACCCCGGAGAAATTCATGGGCGATGTGTCAGGATCAATCAATTCACGCCGCGGACAGATCACGGAAATGTTTGATCGCGGTATGAACAAGGTCATCCGCGCGAACGTACCGCTCGCCGAAATGTTCGGCTACGTCACGACACTCCGCTCGATTTCCGAGGGTCGCGCATCATCAACCATGGAATTCGGCCAGTACGAGATCGTGCCGCCGAATGTGGCCAAATCGATCATCGAGGCTCGCGGGGTTACCTCCCAGCGCGTTTCGTAAGAGACGCTCAATGCAGAAAACAGCCGGCCGCACAAAGCGCGGCCGGCTGTTTTCATTATTTGACGTTTCCAACCTCATTTGCTACTATAGCGAAACGCACTGCGCTTTTTTCTTTTGTCCGGTTTTGGGCAAAAGTAGCGCAACGTTGCAAGTCGTAATTTACAAGTTTCCCAGTCCGCCCATGCGGCGAATGATGGGAGTAATCATATCTATTGGTTTTCGAGGCAGAGCCAATCTCGCGCGCTCCGCTTCAAAAATCAAAAAAACATATGGCAGAATTTTTGAGAGACAAACCGCACGTAAACGTCGGCACCATCGGTCACATTGACCACGGCAAGACGACCCTTACCGCGGCTATTACCCATGTCCAGTCTTTGAAGGGCCTGGCAAATCAGATCGCCTACGATCAGGTCGCGAAAGCCTCCGAATCAGCAGGCCGCCGCGACGCATCGAAGATCATCACGATCGCGATCTCGCACGTTGAATACTCGTCAGACACGAGACACTATGCGCATGTGGACTGCCCAGGACACGCTGACTATGTGAAGAACATGATCACGGGTGCCGCCCAGATGGACGGTGCTATCCTCGTGGTATCCGCAGTCGACGGCCCGATGCCGCAGACCCGCGAACACATCCTGCTTGCAAAGCAGGTTGGTGTGCCGAAGATCGTCGTCTTCCTCAACAAGTGCGATCTCGTCACCGATAAGGACCTTCTCGACCTCGTCGAGTCGGAAATCCGCGACCTTTTGACCAAGTATGGCTTTGACGGTGCAAATGCTCCGATCATCCGCGGTTCGGCAACCGGCGCTCTTGCAGCGACCAAGGCCGATGATGCGGGTGCAGCTTGCATCACTGAGCTTATGAAGGCGCTCGACACCTATATCCCGCTTCCAACACGCGATATCGACAAGCCATTCCTCATGCCGATCGAAGACATCTTCTCCATTGAAGGTCGTGGCACCGTGGTTACGGGCAGAATCGAGCGTGGTCAGGTGAAAGTCGGTGAGGAAGTTGAAATCGTAGGTATCAAGCCGACGACAAAGACGACCATTACCGGTATCGAAATGTTCAACAAGCAGCTCCAGAGCGGCATGGCCGGCGACAATGCAGGCGTGCTCCTCCGCGGCACCAAGAAAGAGGATGTGCACCGCGGCCAGGTTCTTGCCAAGGCAGGAACGGTCACCCCGCACACCGAATTCGAGGCAGAAGTCTATGTCTTGAAGAAAGAAGAAGGAGGCCGCCATACGCCATTCTTCTCCGGCTACAAGCCGCAGTTCTACATGAGAACGACTGACGTTACTGGCGACGTGACCCTCGCATCAGGCGTGGAAATGGTCATGCCAGGCGACACCGTGACCTTCAAGGTCAAGCTCGTCGCTCCGGTCGCTCTTGAAGAGAAGATGCGCTTCGCATTCCGCGAAGGCGGCAAGACTGTCGGTTCCGGCGTTATCACGAAAGTCATCGCCTAACCGACCGGGTGCTTGCACCCACCACAGAGCTCTTTATGGAAAAAACAGCAGCAAAAAAGAATACAGCAAAGACCGCTGCGGCATCCAAAGTAAAAATGCCGAAAATGCCGGCAAAAGCCGACGCAACTTCGATCTTGCGCATCCGCGTCCGCGCGTATGATTCCAAGATCCTTGATGCGTCTGTAAAGCAGATCATTGAAACAGCGCTCCGCCACGACGCACAAGTCGTTGGTCCGGTGCCGCTTCCGACGGAAATCAAGAAATATACGGTCAACCGTGCGTCATTCGTCTACAAAAATGCGCGAGAGCAGTTTGAGATGAGGATACACCGCCGCTTGATCGATATTGTGAATCCTTCGGCCAAAGTGATCGAGGCGCTCACCAACATGAGCTTGCCGTCCGGCGTGAACATTGATGTGAAGATGAACTAAGTGCGTATACCAGGGGCATGATCCCGCACGCAAGAGCCTTGCGCGCGGGATCCTCTGCCATTAACGAAATCTATGAAATTTACACTCGGGACAAAACAGAATATGACCCAGATCTTCGACGAGAACGGCACCGTCCACCCGGTGACCATCCTTGCCGCAGGACCTTTGACCGTCACCCAGGTCAAGACAAAAGATACCGACGGCTATGATGCCGTACAGGTCGCGTTCGGCATGCGCAAGGAGAAGAATATCTCCAAGGCAGTGCTCGGGCATCTGAAAGGCGTGCATGCGCGATTCATAAAGGAATTCCACACGGCGGATACGTCGAAATTCAAAGTCGGCGATACGATTGACCTGTCTTCATTCACGATCGGCGACACGATCGAAGTGTCTGCCATCTCGAAAGGCAAGGGACATCAGTCGGTCATCAAGCGCCACGGTTTCCATGGCCAGCCACGAAGCCACGGCCAGAAGCATTCGGAAAACGCGCCGGGTTCCATCGGCGGCGGCTTGCGCAACAAGGTGCCGAAAGGCATGCGCATGGCTGGCCGCATGGGCGGGGAGCGCGTAACCGTGAAGAATTTGAAAGTCCTTGGCGTCGACAAGGAAGCGAATCAGATCCTCGTCGGCGGCGCAGTGCCGGGACGACGGGGAACGCTTGTCGAAGTGCGCGGCTAACCCTTACTACCATGGAAAAAACTATGAAAAAAACAGAAACAGCGTCGGTGAAAAAGGTGAAAGCAGCGCCAAAGAAAGCGGCAGCAACATCAGCATCCGAAGCGCCGGTCTATAACCAGAGCGGCAAAGAAGTCGGCACCGTCAAATTGCCGGCAGCAGTGTTTGGCTTGTCATGGAATGCAGACTTGGTCCACCAGGTCGTCTATTCCATGCTCTCCGACCGACGCGTCACCTACGCGCATACCAAAGGCCGCGGCGAAGTCCGCGGCGGCGGCAAGAAGCCCTGGAAGCAGAAAGGCACCGGCCGAGCACGCCACGGTTCTACCCGTTCGCCGATCTGGGTCGGCGGCGGCGTTGCGCATGGTCCGAATAATCTGAAAAATTATGAGCGCAAGATCAACAAGAAGATGAAGATCAAGGCGCTCTATACGATCCTTTCGAAGAAATTGAAGGATGGCGAAGTGCTCTTTGTCGATGCGCTTTCGATCGCAAAGCCGAAGACCGTAGACGCGCTTGCGATCCTTACCTCGCTTTCGAAGGTCAAGACCGCTTCCGATATTCTTTCGAAGAAAAAGAATAGCGCACTCATTGCGACCGCAGCAAAGAGCCCGGTCGTCGAAATGAGCTTTGCCAATATCGGCAACGTCAAAGTCGACGAGCTTCGCAATATCAATCCGGTCGACCTCATGAATCTCAAATACGTCGTCATTGAGAATCCGGCCGAATCGGTGAAATTTATCGAGTCTAAGATGGCAAAGGCCAAATAAATCCCATGAACCACACGACAAAAACCGTGCTGCATGTCATCAAGCGCCCGCATATCACCGAAAAAGCCGGTATCAAGGCCGAGTCGCAGCATGTCTATACGTTCGAAGTCCTCAAGGGATCTTCAAAGAATGATGTTGCCAAGGCGATCACCGAAATCTACAAAGTCGTTCCGGTGAAAATCAATATGGTCAACCTTCCGGCAAAGAAAGTCGCACGGGGCGGCAAGGTCGGTCATCAGGGCTCTATCAAAAAGGCGCTTGTCTTCCTGAAGAAAGGGGATAAGATAGCGTTTATGTAATTGTACTACCATGAGAACCAACAGACCAACATCTCCGGGCCGCCGACACATGACATTTGTCACCTATCGCGGTGTGCTCACGGAATCAAAGCCGCTCAAAGCCCTCACGAAAGGCCAAAAAGGCCATTCCGGCCGCAATAACCGCGGACGCATCACCATGCGCCATCAGGGTGCCGGCCACAAGCAGGTATACCGCTTCGTGGACTTCATGTATGACAAAAAAGATATTCCAGCAACTGTGATGTCTGTGGAATACGATCCGTACCGCACCGGTTTCATCGGCCTCGTAAACTATGCCGATGGCGAGAAGCGCTATACGCTCTTGCCGAAGGGTGTGAAGGCGGGCGACATGTTCCTGGTGTCCGAAAAGGCGGAGCTCAAGCCGGGCAACCGTATGCCACTCAAGAATATTCCGGTCGGTACCTTCGTGTATAACATCGAGATCAAAGTCGGCGGCGGTGCAAAGCTCGTCCGCTCGGCAGGATCATTCGCACAGATCGTCGCAAACGATGCAGGCTACGTGCATATCAAGATGCCATCGACCGAAGTCCGTAAGGTTCCGGAAAATGCATGGGCATCGATCGGCAATGTTTCAAATGACGAGAACTGGCTCGTGAATATCGGCAAGGCAGGTCGTAGCCGCTGGATGGGTATTCGCCCGACGGTGCGCGGCTCGGTCATGAACCCGATGGATCACCCGTACGGCGGCGGCGAAGGCAAACAGGGCCGCGGCATGCGCTTTGCCAAGACCAAATGGGGTAAGCATGTCGGCAAAGGCCAGAAGTCGAGAACCCCGAAAAAGTACTCGAATTATCTGATCGTGAGCCGCAGAAAAGTAGGGAAGGCAAAGGACAATAAATAAGTTTCAAATCTAAAGCGGCGCCTTACGGCGCCGCTTTACTTTTCCTGATTTTCTGCTACACTGCTTGCATAAGGCCAAAGACAACCGGCGGCATATGCAGAAGTCCGGTCGAGGTCCAAACGACACTCTCTGTCGGCCTTATCGGGTCGATTTTTTTATTTCAAAAATAAAAAGGAACAAGAATGGCAATTACAAAAGAAAAGAAGAAAGAACTGGTAGCGGAAATCACAAAGGCACTCGCAGGCTCGAAGTCTGCAGTCTTTGTGAATTTCCACACGCTCAATGTCACGGACGAGCAGGCGATGCGCCGCGCTCTTCGTAAAGAAGGCGTCGGCTATTTGGTGGTGAGAAAAACGCTTGCCAAGCTCGCGCTTGCGGACGCAGGCATTGCTGGCACCATGCCGGAATTCGCCGGTGAGCTCGCACTTGTCTACGGCGATGATCTGACTGCTCCGGCGCGCGAATTCTACACGTTCCAGAAGAAATACAACGGCAATGTCAAAATTGTCGGTGGCATCTTCGATGGAAAGTACATGAATATCGCGGAAATGACCGGTATCGCAGCCATCCCGTCCCAGCAGACCTTGTACGCACAGTTCGTCAATCTCATCAATTCCCCGATCCAGCGTTTCGCGGTCGTGCTTGATCAGATTGCAAAGACGAAGACAGTATAATTTATCAACCTACACATAGAACAATCATGGAAGAAAAGAAAGCAGTTGTGATTCCGGCGAAATTCGAAAAGCTTGTCGCCGAAATCGAAAAAATGTCAGTGATCGACCTCCACGAGCTCGTCAAAACGCTCGAGGAAAAGTTTGGCGTATCCGCAGCAGCAGTCGCAGTCGCGGGTCCTGCAGCAGGTGCAGCAGCGGCAGCGGAAGAGAAGACGGCCTTTACCGTCGAGCTCACCGATGCTGGCGCGCAGAAGATCGCCGTCATCAAGGTGGTCAAGGAAGCTCTCGCGCTCGGTCTTGCCGAAGCAAAGGGCATGGTAGATGCGGCTCCGAAGGTCCTCAAAGCGGACATGAAGAAGGAAGACGCGGAAAAGCTCAAAAAAGATATCGAAGCAGCGGGCGGAAAAGTTACCCTCAAGTAATAATTCGGCTCCTCAATAAGAAAAGGCGGTTTTTGCGAAGCAAAAACCGCCTTTTCTTATGCGTCGTTTGCGGTATAATGTGCCCCATGGAAATTTTGTCCAAGCTTTTCGGTAGCACGGCGCGGGTGAAGATCATGCGTCTATTTCTGTTCAATCCTGCTGATGCGTTCGATATGGATATGGTTGCCGAGAAATCCCATGTCGATGCCAAGACGGCGAAGCGCGAATGCGCGCTGCTTGCCCAAGCCGGTATGATCCGTCCGAAGGCATTTTTCAAGCTTACGACCCGCATGGTGCGAGGAAAGAGAGTCGAAAAGCGCCTAAAAGCGAAGGGCTATGAGCTCAATGGCCATTTCTCATATGTTGCCGGGCTCAAGCATCTCCTGATCAGCACGAAAACGCTCGAAGCGGGGGAGATTCTGAACCGGCTATCGAAAACCGGCAAATTGAAGCTGGTCATCATCGCCGGGATTTTCACGCGGGAAAAGGACAGCCGCCTCGATATCCTTATCGTCGGGGACAATCTCAAGAAATCCGCCCTGGCGAGCGTCATCAAATCCATCGAAGCGGAGCTTGGCAAAGAGCTCCTCTACGCCTATTTCGAGACCAAGGACTTCCAATACCGCCTCAGCATGTATGACAAGCTCGTAAAGGACGTACTCGATTATCCTCACGAGGTGCTCCTTGACCGGATGAGCCAATAAAACCCGCCCGGCAAGGCGGGTTTGCAATTATCCACACCTTGCTCGGGAAGCGGGCATCCGGGTGGTATAATACGGGGACAGTGGGATTATATCCGCACTAGCATTTATTAGGTTTCATTAACAAATAATTCATTTATGGTTACCTGGGCTGATGTGTTGTCTGCTTCATTGCAGAATGTATGGCTTGGCGTCGCGAATTTCATCCCGACTCTTTTGGCCGCTTTGATCATAGCGATCATCGGATGGGTCGTCGGTGCTTTGGCATTCAAGCTGGTGTCACAGCTCGTCAAATTGGCGAGAGTTGACAATGCCCTCCGGGCAGCAGGCGTGGAACGCTTTGTTGAAAAGGCCGGTTTCCGCCTCAACAGCGGCATGTTTATCGGCAAGCTCGTTGAGTGGTTCTTCGTGGTCGTATTCTTGGTCGCGTCACTCGATGTCTTGGGCTTGACCCAGGTCACGGCATTCCTCAAGGATGTCGTTCTCGGCTACTTGCCGCAGGTCATCGTGGCAGTCCTTATCATCCTCGTTGCGGCTATTGTCGCTGAGGCCATGCAGAAAGTCGTTTCCGGCACTGCAAAGGCTGCGGATATGAAGTCGGCGAATTTCGCTGGCAAGATCACGAAATGGGCTATCTGGATCTTCGCGATCCTCGCCGCTGTCATGCAGCTCGGCATTGCCGTTTCGTTCATCAACACCCTCTTTACGGGCATTATCATAGCGGTATCGCTTGCTCTCGGCCTTTCATTTGGCCTTGGCGGTCAGGATGCTGCTGCGAAGTACATCGAAAAGGTAAAAGGAGAAATCGCAGAGCGCTAAGCTCCGGTTTCATCTCGAAAAAAGCCGAAACGTATCGTTTCGGCTTTTTTCATTTTCATTTCGCGAACAATTACAAGGCATTTTCTGCGCATATTACTTTACAAATATCATAAAGAGATTTCTTCTGCATATTTTTTATTGACGTGCGTGGGAGAGGAGTATAATTGAAGATGAGGATTACGAGTAAAGCATTATCCTCGTAAAAACATTTTAAGGGAGACTAACTTTTGCTGCGCCGTGGCGTATCATCGAGGTCACCCACCTAGAATATCTAGGGTAATGCTTATCTGGTAATCCGTAAGAGTATCCGTCCGCATTCCGGACGGATTTTCTTTTTCACTCCGTGGTATAATAGCCGCAATGCTCCAGAAAAAACTGCTATTCCTCTCCGTCATTTCCATTATGGTGATCGCCGTAGTGCATATCGTTTCTCTGCGCCTGTCCTGGTACTATACGCATCCATGGATGGACATCGTAATCCATATTCTTGGCGGTTTTTGGGTCGCGGCGACGGCGCTCTGGATGGCACTTCGCTTCGGGCATATTGATACGATCGTCAATTATCGCCGTAAGGCCTTCTTCATCTCCTTTGCGGCGGTATTTTTGGTCGGCATTGCATGGGAAATGTTCGAGCTGCTCTCCGGCAATACGTTCCTGCACTCGGCGAATTTCGCTACCGATTCGCTTTCCGATATTCTCGACAATTTCATCGGCTGTTTTTTCGCCTTTTTGTATGCAATCAGGATGAAGCGTTGCCGGGACGGCTTTATCTGCGAATAATTTTCTTATGAAAATCACTTTTTATGGCGGGACGGGCAGTGTGACAGGGGCGAATTTTCTTGTTGAGCATGCAGGCTTGAAACTGCTCGTCGATTGCGGCCTGATGCAGGGGACCGAAGCCGCGGAATCTTTCAATCGCGATCCATTTCCGTACGATCCAGCTTCAGTTGACGTACTGGTTATCACGCATGCGCATATCGACCATATCGGCCGTATTCCAAAGCTCGTGCGAGACGGCTTCCGCGGGAAAATAATCAGCACGCCGCCGACGAAAGACATTTCGCATCTCCTGCTGCTTGATACTGCCGCGATCCTCGATGCCGAGTCTCGCCGTTCAGGCGTGCTTGCGCTCTTCGGAGACAAGGATGTCGAAGAAGCGATGAAGCTCTGGGAAACGCTGCCGTATCATACGCCGCGCGATGTAGGTGAGGGTGTATCGATCTATTTGCGCGATTCAGGGCATATTCTTGGAGCATCCATGGTGGAAATAAGCACAGCTGGCACGAAAGCAGTATTTACGGGAGACCTCGGCAATTCGCCGTCGCTGTTGCTGAATGACACGGAAGATATTACCGATGCGAATTATATCGTCATGGAAAGCGTCTATGGCGACCGCAATCACCAGTCGAAAGCCGAGCGCCAGGCCAAGCTTAAGGAAATCATCGCCGATACCATCGCGAACAAGCGGACGCTCATCATCCCGGCATTTTCCGTCGAACGCACCCAGCAGATGCTTTACGAGATGAATGAATTCTTTGAAGAGGACGGGCTTGCCGAAGTGCCGGTATTCTTGGATTCGCCACTTGCCATCAAGGTGACCAAGCTCTATGAGAAATACTCGTCCTATTTAAATGAGCATGTGCGTGACCAAATTGCCGAGGGAGATAAGGTATTCCGCTTCCCGAAGCTCAAGCTCACCACGCTTTCCCAGGATTCGGCGAAGATCGAGCATACGGCGAGTCCCAAGATCATCATGGCCGGCAGCGGGATGTCCAATGGCGGCCGTATCGTGCACCATGAAAAGGATCATGCAGGCGATCCAAATGCCGTGATCCTGTTCGTTGGCTATCAGGCGGTTGGTACTTTGGGCAGGCAGCTCGAAGATGGGGCGAAGATGGTGAAGATAGACGGACAAGAAATCCGCGTGCGCGCAAGTATCAAGAAAATCGAAGGCTATTCCTCGCATAAGGATTCCGATCATCTCGTGTCATTTGTGGAGACCGCTGCGCAAAGCGGCAAGTTAAAAAAGGTATTCACGGTCATGGGCGAGCCGAAATCATCGCTTTTTCTCGTCCAGCGCTTGCGCGACGATATCAATGTGCAAGGCGAGTATCCGGAGTATGGCGAAAGCATAGAATTAATCTGATTCTAGAGCTCTTTTTGACAAGGCTTTTTCTTTTGCTAGACTGATATCGTTGTTCTTTACTACATCGCGAAAGGAGTCGTGCAATGTCAGCAGTACAAGCAAAAAGTGATTATGTCATCGCTCACATCGACACAGCATGCGATGGTTGCGAGCGAACGATTCCTCAAGGTACGGAGCATATTGTGATCATTCATAATATTGGTGGGGTTGAAGTTCCGCTCCACTACTGCCTGTTGTGTAATTAAAAACTGCGTCAAAAAAGATGCAGTTTTTTCTATATACATAAAAAAACGAGGGACAGATCATCCCTCGTTTATAGAGCTGCCTAGACAGCGACCAATTCCTGTTTCTCTAGAAGCATATCAGCGGCCTTCTTCAGCGCTGCGTATGCCTCCGGCGTATGTGCTCCTGCCGCCTCAAGCATAGCCGGTAGCTCGGCCGGGTCCGAAAACAGCGTGAGCGCATGTTCCCAGATAACCTTGCTCGCCTCGATTTTTCTCGAGACTATCTTGAAGTGAGCCAGGCATTCCCGGAGATTAGGCGTTGTAAGCGCTTTAACCTTGCATTCTTCGCCGACAAGCCTGTCGTACGTTTCTTGCACAACCAAGTACCGTTTGATTTCATCCGGGTTCGGATAGCTCGCGAGCTTTTTCCGATAGTCCTCAAGCGTCTGCAGCGGCTCGAATTGTTTCTCGAGCTTGGCATAGAAGAGATTATGGCCTTTCATCCGTACCTCTTCATGCAGATCCTTGAATCGATCATACGAGATCGTCCCAAGGAGCATTACGCATTTCTTCTGCGTATCCGCAAGCGGGATTTTTCTCTTGATTTCAAGAGCCTCAAGCCCAGTTTCTTTTTTCAGCACTCTTGCTTCAAGCCCCGGGTCATATCCGAGGATCCTGTCCCGGATTTTCTTGCACGCTTTTGCGGTCTTCGCTTTTTCAAGAAACGCAGCGAGTTCCGCATTGAATTTCCGAGCGCTTTCCTCTTTTGCTTTCGTATGACCTGGTGCCTGCTCGTAAATACGCTCGTATTGCCGCATGGTTGTTGCGGCAGCGAGCTTTGGCAAAAGATCATCCGACAATAACTTATCCCGCTTTTCTGTGGCGAATGACTGCCCACTCGAGAGATAGTCCGGATATTTCTTCCGGATTTTCTCAATATCTGCTGGCGTATCCGCTTTTTTTACTTCTCTGATAAGACGATCATCCAAGAGATCATCGCGTTTACGTTCCGTCTTCCGTCTGAAGCTTTCGTCCGGAGCTGTGTCGATAAGCGCCTGGCATTGTTCCGGAGTCTCGGCCGCTTCGAATTGCGACTTCAGATCCGGCTTCAGCCCGAGAGCGATCTCGATTTCTCCCATGATGCCTTTGCCGTTACCGGCAGACATTGCGAGCGCGTGCAGAACCAGCTTATTGTAAGAAGACATACACTTCCTCCTTTGTGAATGAACTGCTGTTACTGATTTTGATACTACTCTTAGGCCGGCTCTTGTCAATGAATGAAAAAACCGCCTTTCGGCGGCATTTCTTTATTTCGAGTGAGCGAGGATTCGCTTGAAGGCTTCCGGATGCGCGTCAGCGATCTCGGCGAGGACCTTGCGGTCGAGCTCGATGTTCTTCTTCTTGAGTGCGCCGATGAATTTGCTGTAGCTTGCACCTTGTTCGTGGAGCGCTGCGTTGATGCGGACATTCCAGAGTCTGCGGAAATCGCCCTTCTTGTCGCGGCGGCCTTCGAAGGCATTCGCGCCGGCATGCATGATTGCGTCGATCGCTGCCGCTTCCTTGTTTCTGCGGTTCAGGCGATAGCCCTTGGTTTGCAGAAGTGTATTCTTTCTGCGCTTGTTCTTGATGACGCCTCGTTTGACTCGTGACATGGTGGTAGTTTTACGGTTTCCTGGTAATTAAAACATTCCCGGCAAAAAGCGTGCTTTTGCCCGTGCGGTAAAATGGAGCTGCATCGCCTTCTTCTTGCCGAGCTGGCTCTTGCGGCTCTCCTTGGCATTGAAATGGTCCTGACCTGCTTTGCGGCCGAGGATCTTTCCGTTGCGCGTCACTTTCAAGCGCTTGGTGAATGATTTGTTGGTTTTCATATTGGTTTGCTTATTTCTTGGTGCCTTTCTCAAGCATCATCGTAAATCCTTTCGGACTTTTCTGCGGCTCTTCCGCGATACGATACTCGGTACTGATCAGCTTGAGTATGCGGGCCATGCGTTCCTTGAGGAATTTCTGGTCCAAATACTTGGCGCGCCCCGAGAGAAAGAGATTGAGCCGTACCCGGTGCCCTTCCGAGAGCCATTCGGAGGCCTTGGCTGCCTTCATGGCGAGATCGTGCTCGTCAGTGGCGATTTTGACCTGAATGCTCTTGATTTCGACGTTCTGGACCTTGGCTTTCGACTCCTTCAGCTTCTTATTTTCAGCGTATTGAAATCTACCATAATCGGCGATTTTTGCAACCGGCGGCACGGCGTTCGGCGAGATCTCGATGAGGTCAAGCCCCATCTCGACCGCCCGCTTCAAAGCCTCGCTTGTCGGCAATATGCCGAGGTTCTGGCCATCTTCAGTAATGACGCGCAATTCCGGCACGCGTATCTGATGATTCACTCGTACTTTCGTATTCAATGTCGTAAAATTGATTATGCTGTCCTGCCGAATGCGCGCGAAGGAGCGTTCGAATCAGGCCCTATTTGTATCATATTTTTGCCGTTCCGGCAATATTATGCCAACGGATGATGCCAATGCCTGGTCACATGATCTGCAAAAATATATGCGATGCATCCGACGAGTATCCCGCCAATGACATCCGAAGCGAAATGTACCGACAGATACATGCGGCTTGCTGCGATCAGTGAAAAGAGTAGTACGCTGAAAATCGCCGTTATAATCTTCATGCTTTTATTTTTTATGAGCGGCAGAAACAACAGCAGTGCGGAGAAAAGGAAAATCGTGGCGATCGTCGCATGGGCGCTCGGAAAGCTGTAGCCGCTTTCGGCAAGCAAGGTGCTTGCCGGTCGCACCCGCGCGATCGTTATTTTCAGAAATTCCGACATCGAAATGCCGATGCCGGCCGCGATCGTGAATACGTACCAGTCATGCTTCTTTTTATGGGCGGCCAGGATTAGGCTGCCAATCAGAAAGATGAATGCCGCTTGCGCCGGGTCGCCAAGTGTCGTGAGTGTAAGCATAATGCGATCAAGAAGGGGAGTATGGGTGGCTGCCATGCTGGCTGCGATGTGTGCGTCGAATGCGGCAAGCCACGCGACATGGGCTGATACAAGAAAAAGGAGCGTGATGAATGCAAGTGTAAGGAATGTAAGCAATGAATATATTCCGTTTTGGCGCATGGACAGATTGTAGCAAAAAGAAAGGGCCGCAGCGAAGTTTGTGCTTCGTGCGGCCCTGCGGCGTGTGTGCCCTGCAATCCCTCCCTGAAGGAGATTGCGAGCGTGAGCGCCAGGACTGTCAGTGGGCTACCCGTCGTGCCGGATGAATATCATGCATTCGCATGAACCGTTCGACTTCTTCCGGGGTGCCGGAAAAGATCAAGCGGCCGTTTGCATACAGATATTCGCGCGGCGGCACGTAGTAGCGGTAGGAAGAAGCGTCCGAGTTCCATTCCCATTGGTATCCCATATGGGCGACGCAACCGGATATGCTTGTTCCGAGCAGTATGAAAAGAAAAAAGAACGCATATTTTTGCATCACGCACCTCCCATCTCTTTTTACAGAGTACCGCATTTATAATATTTGTCAATACAGGTTCTCAGGGCCATTTTGCTATACTTTTTGCATGAAAAACAACACACAAAATACTGATCTCGAGAATTGCTGCGATTGCGGCTCATGCGGCGATCTGGAAATGGTTGAAGTCGGCCAGAAAGTGCCGGCATTTGAGGCGAAAGCGCTTCATGGCGGCAAAGAAAAGAATATCAAGCTTGCCGATTACAAAGGGAAGTGGGTGATTGTCTTTTTCTATCCGAAGGATTTCACGTTCATCTGCCCGACCGAGCTTGAGGAAATGGCCGACTACTATGATAAGTTCAAGAAATTGAATACCGAAGTGCTGTCAGTCTCCGTCGATACGGTGGAAGTGCACAAGGCATGGCAGGATGTATCAAAAGCGATCAAGAAAGTGAAATTCCCGATGCTCTCGGACGCGACGCATGAGCTTTCTGAAATGTTCGGCACGTATATTCCGGAAGAAGGAGTGTCGCTCCGTGGCACATTTGTGATTGATTCGGACGGTGTACTCAAGTCGATGGAAGTGAATGATAATTCGATCGGCCGCTCCGCGAAGGAGCTCTACCGTAAGCTCCAGGCGGCGCAATTCGTCGCGACGCATGGCGGCAAAGTCTGCCCGGCATCATGGGAGCCGGGGGATGATACGCTTGAGCCCGGGCTTGATCTTGTGGGAAAGATATAAAAAGAAAAACCGCTCTCATGTGAGAGCGGTTTATTGTTCAGGCTCGAATTCGCTTGCCCAGTAGGTCGAGATCTGGCGGTCATCGAGATGCTCGACGAACCACAAGGTATCGCCGTCATGCGTCGGCACTTTGTAGAGCACTTTCGCGAGCATGTTGCTTTGCCGGTTTTTCAGGCGATCGGGCGAGACAAGATGGATCGGCTTTTCTTTGAGGGTGCCTGTGCGGATGCGCAGGCCTTTTGTAACGAGACTGCTGTCCATGATCGGCTCCTTTCGGGAAAAGATTCTGCCGCCATCATAGCATAGCTGCTTTTTTCCGAAAGGGGACATGGTATACTCTTTCGTATGATCGAATTTTTCAAAAATACGCTGCCAGGCGGCCTCGTCGCTCTCCTTTATTTCCTCCTGTTCTTTTTCATCGTGCCACTCGATGTGAAATGCACGTATCATTCGCCCACCAATTACTGCGCGCAGCTCATTGAAAAAGATACATTGCCAGCATTTTTGCCGCCCACGCTCTTGCCGATCGACCTGACATTCTTTTCCCCGGTGTATCAGACACTGACATTTTTGACGCTTCACTTCACGCCGATTGATCCGAATGACACGGCACTCATCATTCTCTTGGATGGGGCAATCTTTTACTTGGGCGGCAGTATCGTGTGGGGATTGTTGCGGAAAATAGTAGGGCGATAAGGTAGTGAAAAAAGGCGGGTCGCGCGAAGCGCGACCCGCCTTTTTGTATGTTGTGGAGATGGCGAGAATCGGTCACGAATAAATTTCCTGACAGAAATTTTTCGCGACCCCGGCTCGCTATTTTTGCCTTTGCTTCGTAAAACAAAAATAAAGCTGCGCCCGTTCGATTCCGACGCACGCAAAGCAGTTTGCGTGCTCCTGAATCTTACTTATAAAAATAGCCCGACACGAAGTCGGGCTATTTTTATATTGTGGAGATGGGCGGAATCGAACCGCCGTGCAAATGATTGTTACCGATGATTCTACAAAGTCTAGTCGAATTTTTTCGCCGAAGCGAATTTAAGTGGAAAGGCTATAAGACGACAAAATACCTTCCTGCCGATTCTCTACAGTTCATATCGCGTCGAGAATCCGCGACATATACTCTGAATTATATTCCACCCCGGTCCGAGTAATCAGATGTGCTCGGGCGGGACGTCGCTTAGGCTATTGCGTAAGCGAAGGACGCGTTCGAAACTCCGAAATACGGAGAGACGAGAGACGCGACCTTGCGAGAAATGCTGTTTGCATTTGTCATCCTGACGGTTAAGGAGTGTACAGGGTGCTCCACTTTGCTCATGCGGGAACGGATCAGTTGTCTAGGCCGATCATCCCCATGTCTCATTCGTTTTTCAATGTCCTCCGGATCTCGCGGTCCGATTCGCGCTTCCTGATGCTTTCGCGCTTGTCAGATTTCTTCTTGCCGCGGCCGATGCCAAGCTGTACTTTCAGCTTGTGTTTATTATTATACACTGAAAGTACGACTATCGTCAAGCCTTTCTGATTTTCCACTTTCGCGAGCCGCTCGATTTCCTTTTTTGTCAGAAGCAGGCGGCGGTTCCTGCGTTCGTCATAATCCTTTGGCGCATTTTTCGGCTGGAGCGGTGTCACAGCAGCGCCGATGAGGTATGCCTCACCTCCTCGGATCGTCGCGTATGCCCCATCAAGCGTCATGCGTCCCGCGCGAATCGCTTTCACTTCGATACCAAGCAGCTCAATACCCGCCTCTATTTTCTCGAGGATTTCGTAGTTGAAATATGCTTTTCTATTTTCAGCGAATGCAGCCATGCGGCAATGGTAGCAAAAGGGGAGAGAGTTGGGAAATAAAAAACGCCACACGATTTTCTCGTATGGCGTCTGTATGCGAGCATCAGCTTTCTGCTCAGGGAGTGTTCGCCTTCGCTTTTTCTGTGCTCACCAGCTTGCTCTTTTCGATGAACGTAAACCACATATATGCTCGTCCTACATAACTCGGATCAATAACCCGGACTGCTTGCAGGATGACATATTTACCGGCATCATTTCCAATCATCCGATTGAAAACTTCTTGCAAGGTCATTCCCTCAACTATCCTGCTGGATAAGTTCTCTGAGACGTCTTGTCGTACAGCGAGCGGATCACTCACTTGTTCCATGGTGGCCGCTGGCGCCATATAAATGACGTCAGCCGAACTTGCTCCTTTACTGCTTTGTCCGCTGCTGCCGATCAGATAACCAAACATGAAACTGCCTGTACCGGCATGGCTTGCGCCCGCGTTCATGAGGCAAAAAATCCCTACAACCAGTGCGGCGATATATGTACGCATAGTACGCTCCTTTGTAATGAACTAGAATTGCAGGGTTTCATACCCCTGCCTGTTTTATATTTAAGCATTATTTATAATTATTGTCAATAGTTACGTATAGTTTGTCATTGTAAACATCATATTTTTCATGCTATTATTCGTTTCTCTATGGATAATCCGAAGAACAAAAAGCAGGGGAAAAAGCAACCGGGCAAGGGCGCATCGCGCTTTTTCGGCGGGGGAAACGGCCCGATGTCGTATTTCACGAAGATCGGCAATGCGATCGTCATCCTCTTTGTCATTTCACTGCTCTATTCATTTCTTTTTGGCAGCTCGACTGCTGAACAGCAGATTCCGATCTCGCAGCTTGCAAGCGATATCAATGCTGGGCTCGTGCAAAAGATTGACGTGAAGTCTGACGACCTAACGATCACCTATGCCACAACATCGGCAAATGCAGCTGCAGCAGTGAAGACTTCAAAAAAGGAAGAAGGCGTTGCGCTGACCGAGACGCTTGCGAACTACAAAGTCGCGCCGGAAAAGCTTGCAGTCGTGAATATCACGATCGAGAGCGATACCGGCTTTGGCTATTGGTTCCTCAATCTCGCGCCATTCGTTATTCCGCTCATTATTATCGGTATTTTCATTTGGATGCTCATGCGACAGATGAAGGGGACGGGCATGCAGGCATTGTCATTTGGTCAATCGAAAGCGCGCATCATATTGCCAAGCGACAAGAAGCAGCGCGTGACATTCGCGGATGTCGCTGGTGCAAAAGAGGCGAAAGAAGAGCTTGCTGAAGTTGTTGATTTCTTGAAGAATCCGAAGAAATTCCTCGATATCGGCGCTAAAATCCCGAAAGGCATACTCCTCATGGGCGCGCCAGGCACCGGCAAGACGCTCCTTGCGCGCGCAGTCGCAGGCGAGGCGGGCGTGGCATTCTTCTCGATTTCCGGCTCCGAATTCGTCGAGATGTTCGTGGGCGTCGGCGCTTCGCGTGTGCGCGACCTTTTCAAAATGGCGAAAGCTGCAGCACCAGCGATCATTTTTGTCGATGAGATAGACGCGGTCGGCCGTATTCGCGGCGGCGGCGTGGGCGGGGGAAATGATGAGCGCGAGCAGACACTCAACCAAATACTCGTTGAGATGGATGGCTTCGAGCAGAATGAGAAAGTGATCGTCATGGCGGCGACGAACCGCCCGGACGTGCTCGACAGCGCGCTTTTGCGCCCTGGTCGCTTCGATCGCCGTGTGGTGATCGACTTGCCGGATCGCAATGACCGCGAAGCGATACTCAAAGTACATTCGAAGGAAAAGCCATTTGCGGAAGATGTGAATCTCCGCACGGTTGCCGAGCGCACGCCGGGCTTCTCGGGTGCCGATCTCTACTCCCTTATGAATGAAGGCGCCATTCTCGCTGCGCGCGAAGGCCGTCAGAAGATTTCCCAATACGATCTCATCCGTTCCATCGAAAAGGTCATGATGGGCCCGGAGCGCAAGAGTCATATTCTCTCGAAGAAAGAAAAAGAAATCACCGCGTACCATGAAGCAGGACATGCGCTCGTCTCATCCGTCTTGCCGTATGCCGATCCCGTGCACAAGGTCTCGATTATCGCGCGCGGCCGTGCAGGTGGCTATACACTCCACTTGCCGTTTGAGGACAAGCGCTTGCAATCGAAAAAGGAATTCATGGATGATATCGCGGTGTCCCTTGGTGGCTATGTGACAGAAAAGATGATGTTTGGCGATCTCACGACCGGCCCGTCGAATGACTTGCAGGTCGCGACCGCACTTGCACGTGATATGGTCACGAAATACGGCATGTCCGATGCATTCGGCCCGGTAGCACTCGAGGGCGAAGGCGGCCGCACAATGTTCGGCAAAGGCGTCGGCGACAAGGAATATTCCGACAAGGTGAATGCCGAGATCGATCAGGAAGTGACGAATATTATGAATATGAATATGAAGCGTGCCGAGAAAATAGTTACGGATAATAAGAAGGCGCTTGATGCGATTGCGAAGAAACTCATTGAAACGGAAACGATCGAGCGGGAAGATTTCGAGAAGATTCTTGTGGCAAACGGGATCATGCCAAAGAAAAAGGAAGATATCGAACATCAGGCCTAGGTTATTGTATTTTGCTCGTACCCAAAAGAAAAATGCGGAGCAGTCCGCATTTTTCTTTTGGGTACGCCCGCCTGGATTCGAACCAGGGACCACGAAGGTATAAGCTTCGCGCTCTAACCAGCTGAGCTACGGGCGTATGCGCCTATGCTATAGCAAAACGAGCTTCGCGGCAATTCATTTTCTTGCTGCAAGCGGGCCCGCATGCTAGGCTCAAAAAAGAAGCAGTCACAATCCTGAAAAAGAAAGGAGCCGGGCATGGCCCTACCAGCAGATCATCTGATGGGAAACAAGCTTGCCGGGGCGCCTCCGCTCAGTCAGGCAGATCAGTCGAAACGCTACGGCGTCGTCTGGTACGTAAAAGAAACGGGTCTATGGTATTCGCCGTCGCATTTGGCCGATTTCAAGACACAACGGGCGCGCGTATTGCGTTTCAAGAGAGAGAATGAGCAGGATAAGAAGAAAAACCTGAAGCTCCTCGATCAGACATTTGGGCTTGAGGACGAAGATGGCACTGTCTATGCGCTGGATTGAAAAGC
This sequence comes from uncultured Candidatus Saccharibacteria bacterium, assembly GCA_964613715.1. Lineage (GTDB taxonomy): Bacteria > Patescibacteriota > Minisyncoccia > Phycocordibacterales > GWA1-40-21 > Bog-1340. Next base: position 33,152 of record CAZTJK010000003.1, read on the forward strand.
GTGGAATCATACAAATGATTTCACGCTTTTTTCATGACGCTGCCATCCTGTCTCGCCACCATGCTATACTAGGGGCATGGAACAAAAATTATGGTTCAAGGCAAAGCGCTACGGCTGGGGCTGGTATCCGGTATCCTGGGAAGGGTGGGTCATCATGCTTGCCTATATCGCCGCCCTCGTGAAAATATTCATCGTCATCGACCTGCGCTCGCATTCGGTGAGCGACCTGCTGATCGCTTTCGCGCCGAGCTTCATTATTATTACGGGCCTGTTTCTCACTATTTGCTACAAGAAAGGGGAGAAGCCAGCCTGGCATTGGGGGAAATAAGGCATACTTGACACTTATATAATATATAGGTAAAATAATATCGTTCATACCATAATAAAAACTACTATGAAAGAAGGAGCATTGCTTGATCCGACTGATCGCCATGAAGAAGCAGCGAAGAAGCACGCAGAACGCATGGAGTATCTCAAAACCCTTTCCGATGAGGAGCTGCACAAGGAGTTGCGCGGCCGTCCTCTCCTGCCGGCAACGCAGGAAGATATGGATGAAATTCTGAAGGATTTCATGGAAATCGACCGTGCTGAGCGCGAGCGCGCGTATCAGAAAGAACAGAAGCTTGCGGAGGAACAAGCACAGAAGCAGGCGGGCGAGAAAAAGCATGCAGATAAGAAAGTTGCTTAATCCATTGGTATGAGTGAAACGCCGGACAGGCTGACATTTGCAGATTTCGAAGACGTGCCGAGCCCGGAAGAGCTTGAAAAGCTCAAGCAGCTCGAGAAAATGCTCGGCCAGCTGACGCGCGAGCAGCTCATCGAGAAGGCCAGGCTCTACGAAGACAATTTCAATGCCTCGATCGAAACGCTTGTAGATGCGAGTGCGTATACTCCCGAAGCGAAATCAGCGTACGAGCTGCGCAAAGCAGCACTCAAAGAGCTTGCCGAGCGTATTGATAGCGACAATAAATTCCTGACAGCCCTCGAACATAAGGCTGTTGTGCTCGCGCATGAACACAAGCTTGATTGGCCGGAGCATTATGAGACGCAGAAGGGGAAGCATCTTGCGCAGTGGATCGCCGAGGGAAAGATATAAAAATAAAAAAGCCGGCGCGCGTTGCGTGCCGGCTTTTTGCTATTCGAAATGTATTTCCGCCTTTTTTCGTTCTGCCAGCCGCGTTTTCACGAGCGGGAAATCTGCAAGCGACGGGTCTTGTGCGAGCATTGCTTCCGCTTCCGTGCGTGCCGCTTCCACCATCTTGATATTCTTGATCGCTTCCATGCCGATATCCGTGACGCCCCATTGCGCGCTGCCTGAAAGCTCGCCCGGGCCACGCAATTGCAGATCATATTCTGCAAGCTCAAAGCCGTTTGATGATTTTTTGAATGCAGAGAGTCGTTTCACTGTCTTCTCGCTTTTGGTCTCGGCAAAGACGAAGCAATATGCCTGATGGGTGCCGCGGATCACGCGGCCGCGCAGCTGATGAAGCTGTGCCAAGCCGAAGCGCTCTGCGCCCTCGATCACGATCATCGTGGCATTCGGCACGTTCACGCCGACTTCGACGACGCTTGTTGCCACCAGTATCTGAATTTTTCCATTCTTGAAATCCTGCATCACCGCTTCTTTTTCTTTCGGCAGCATTTTCGAGTGCAGTATGCCGATCGTTTCGGTCTTGAATACGTCGCGCGCAAGGCGCTTGGCTTCTTCAGTGACGGATTTGGCGATCACGGCGCTTTCTTTTGCTGGATCCGGCTCATCGATACGCGGGCAGATGACATATGCCTGCCTGCCGGTTTTTATTTCCCCGCGGATCTTTTCATAGGTCGCTTCGCGCGCTCCCGGCAGCACGATTTCAGTGATGATCGGCTTTCGCCCTGCCGGCATTTCATCAAGGAGCGACAAGTCGAGATCGCCATAAATGGTGAGCGCAAGGGTGCGCGGTATCGGCGTTGCCGTCATGGAGAGGAGATGCGGATTCATGCCGTCTTTCGTGGCGAGCTTTTGCCGCTGTAGCGTGCCGAACCGATGCTGCTCGTCGATCACGACGAATGCTAAGTGCTTGAACTTCACGGATTTCTGTATGAGCGCATGCGTGCCGATGAGTATCGGTATCTCGCCATTTGCCACCCATTTCAAAAGCTGCGTGCGGGAAATCTGCGTCGAGCTTTTCGGATTTACCTTCGAAGGGAATTTGCGGCATTCCGTGCCGGTGATGAGACCGACCTGTATGCCGAGGTGCGTGAAATACTCGATGAATGATTCGAAATGCTGCTTGGCGAGGATTTCGGTCGGCGCCATATAGGCTACCTGCAGATTACCGAAGCTTTTTCCGTTCGGCCGTGATGTCACGACGGTATATGCCGCAGTTGCAGCCACCGCCGTTTTGCCTGAACCGACATCACCTTCAAGCAGTCGTGCCATAGCATGGCCTTTTGTAAAATCTTTCATGATATGCGAGATAGCCTTTTCTTGGGCTCCCGTAGCTTGGAAAGGGAATCGGCCGGTAAAATCCGCGATATCCTTCGTGGTTTTCTCAATCTGGTATGCAGGCTCTTTGTCCCAGGCTATGCGCGAGAGCTTTTTTGCAAGCTGTATGAAAAAGATTTCTTCGAAGGCGAATCGCTTGCGGGCGGCAAGCGCATGTTCTTCTTTCTGCGGCGCATGGATCCAGATGAGCGCGGTGGCGAGCTTGGGGAGATTGTATTTCTCGCGCATCGCATCCGGAATCGCGTCCTCGGTATCTTCGAGCAGCTTTGCCTGGAAGATTTTCTGTATCGCGTGGTAAAACCAATTCGAGGTTATGCCGCGGCTTTCGGGATACACAGGATAGAGCGAATGCGCCTCGCCCTCTTCGCCAAAAAGCGACGCTCCGACACCGATCGGCAATTTTTCCACCACTTCTATTTTCGGATTCGAAAGATAGAGTGCTTCTTTTCGCTCGGATACCTTGCCATCCGCACGCACGAATGCGCCATCGTGTACCATCTTTGCGATATACGGCTGGTGGAACCACACGGCCTTGATGCTGCCGGATTCGTCTTCGATATATGCTTCCGACATGGGGATTTTCGTGCGGAAGCCTTTCGAGGTTTTTAGGCGGGAAATCCTGCCGAAAATCACCGCCTTTTCTCCAGCGGCGAGCGAGCCGATATTTCTTTTCTCCGACGTATCGCCGTAGCGGGCGGGGAAATGATACAGAAGGTCCGCGACTGTAGCGAGACCAAGCTTTTTCAGCGCCTTTTTCTGCGGTTCCTGCAAGCGAAAGGCGGTTTCAAGTGGAGTGTCGAGCGTCATGGGTAGATTATAGCGGGATTTTCATGCTCCGTATATGCTATACTTGAATCCGTTATTTATTCATCTTTTACTATGACAATACTCACCACAGCAGAAATCATTACTCGCATCGCGATCGCCGTCGGTCTCGGCGCTATCCTTGGTCTTGAGCGCACTTTTGCCGGCAAGCGCGCTGGCATGCGCACCTACGCCATGGTCGCGCTCGGCGCTGCGGTATTCATTATTATTGCGCAAAATGTCATCGCGGGGCTCGCATCTGCCGTCGGAGCAAATCCGCTCGGCGTTGCCGGTGCCATTATTTCTGGTATTGGCTTCATCGGTGCTGGTCTTCTGATTTTCCATGACAATAAGGTGACGGGTCTCACGACTGCTGCCGGCCTTTGGGTCTCTTCCGCAGTTGGCATGGCCTCGGGATTTGGTTTTTTTAGTCTTGCAACGATGACGACTGTCGCAGCGCTCATGGTATTCACCATGTTCTGGTTCATCGAGCACGGATTCCTCAAGTTTACGAGCCGCAAGAATTCGGATTATACCGACGAAGACGAGAACGGGAAGAAATAAAAAAATGAATCAAAAAAGCGCCGGCCGCGAAGCGGCCGGCGCTTTTCATTTTCTTTACTGCCACGCAGCAAGGATTGCTCCCATCACTGCCACTTCAGTGAGCAAGCTCACGGTATCAAAAAGCCAGAGCTTTTTCGATCGGCCCATCCAGATCATTTCTACCGATGACGCCGCTGCGACAAAAAGCCACATCCATGCGCCAAGCACCGCGCCACGGTACCAGCTGATCGCGCCCATTAGTGGGGAGGCGAATACGAGCCACATTGCTCCGGAGAGCACGAATGCCAGGACAACATTTGCGACATAGTTTGCAAACATCTGCCCTTTCATGCCAGCAAACGTTTCCTTGCCGGTCGGGGTCACGTTTGCAAGCCGCATCCAGATTTTGCCGAAGAGCGGTCCATGAAAGAGAAAGCCGATGATAAAAGCTGCTGCTGCAGCGACGAGTATTGCGAGAATATTGATCGTGAACATGAGTGAATTATATAATAAGGCTGATAACACTCTTAGTATATCATTTTTTCTTGTCCTTCCAGTTCCACCACTTCAGCTTCTCGACATCACGCCCACCTTCGGCATAGTACACTGCCGTGCGAAATACATATAAGAGACAGCGGTCTTGCACCAGACCTGCGAATTTATTCGAGGCATCAAAGAGCTTTTCCGGATCTTTACCAGCGAGGTCTTTTACTTCCTGGATGCCGATTTCTTCCAAATCTTTCGCGATCGATTCCCCGACGCCCGGGATGATAGTAAGAGGAGATTTCATTGTGCGGGGGCTCGTGAACGACGTTAGAAACGCAGTAATAAATTCCGACCAAAACTACTCCTTAAATATACCTGAAATTTCAGAAATGAAAAATTCGGATAGCACGCCTGAAATTATACCGGTCATAACCGATACAGACCAAGACTCCTGAAGTTATCATCTTTTGTAACTTTCCTATAGAACTTATACACACCTAAACGCATTAGATTTAGGGTAAGTACAAACTATATGGAAATCTCAAAAGAAGGGATCGAGGAGTTTAAGCAAGCTCACTTGGAGGTATATGGGTATGAAATATCGGATGAGGAAGCGAGGGAGATAGCCCAGAGACTTGTCGGATTACTTTTATTGGTAGAAAGGCCGTTACCAGAAGACGTGGAACTAGAAAAAGATGAGGATGATTTTTAATAATAAAGGATTGGATACGAGTTCACCACCTTAAGAAATATCACGAGCAGGGCACACTAAAATATTTTTGCCTACCAGTTCCTTTTTAACTTTTCTGATCAACGCCGCATCATCAGAATAAACAGTTGTTTGAATTTGAAATAGTTGGGTTTGACGTTGATTTGCCGAGATTTCTGAAAACATAAGCAGTGTTGCCAGAATGGAAACGTCCCCAAATCCCGTCATGTTGTAAAAAGAACGCCCACCATACTTGTTAAGAATCTGTCGGTAATGTTTAAGGTAAACTCCTTCATCAAAATCGTTAGTTTTGGAAATTGTAAATATTCGATCTGGAAGATGTTTTTTATGAATTATTTCGGTCATCTCAACTTCATCCTCAACATCGGGTACCAAGAAATAATCATCTTGAAGAGTAAGATTATTTTTAAGGATATGTTGGACGGCGTTTGTATCAATGATGTTCATATACCAAGCTCATTACGATATTTGCGATAGCCCTTTTTATTAGGTGCTCCCCATATCAAATATTGGGCCTGTGTACTTGGCAAAGTACCAGCTTGAATCGATCTGTTAATAGTTTGAAATGTAATTCGGCCGCAAAATTTTTCCACTGATGTTGAAATTCGTGGAGCGCGACCTCGTCTTTTATTTTTTTTCGGAACATATGGTGGCGGTTTTAATGATTCGTATTCTTGCTTGGAGATAATTCCTCTCAGATGAAGAGTGGTAACCAGCGCCAGTGGAGAAACCTTTAGCTTGCTGGAAAGAGTATCGATTGTTGATCGGGTTACACGTTCCTTGCGTAGAGGTTCAACCTCTATTGATGGAATAAGGAGTTCTGACGTAATCGTGTGTAGTCTTGCCGGAACACCAGTTGCCTTCAACATTTTGGTTTTAAAATCCTTATCAAGAAAGTAGTTGTACTGCCCAAGACCAATGATTGATAGGAGATAAACCAGTGTATAGATTTGCCGGCTTTCTACCTCATCCGGATTGACCTCGCTTGGAAGGAAAACAAAAGGTACCCGATCATCTTTAATGACAAAACCACTGGTGTTCCGGTAAACATCGCTTGATACGACCTGGTGCATCGGAAGAATCTTATGTGTCAGGACTCCTCGCGAGACAGTGATGTTTTTGCTTTCCACTTGACGAATAAGATATTCCAGCGCCTTTCCTTTTCCAGTAAAGCGCCACAATTGATTTCGATCAATTTCGAAATGAGAAAGGATCTGGTTCGCCGCTTGACTTGGTTGAAATCCATTTATTGACCCGCAGAATAGATTTTTAGGAAAAACAGTTGAAGTTGTCAGGAAATTTTGCTGACGGATTAACCTATCGATGATGCGCTTCGAGGTGATATTCCCAGATCCTTTGCGTTTCGCAATAAGTTTGGGAGAGATTTTATATCGACGTTGCTTATCAATATGGTCGATTTGAATATCGAGATTAGCGGAAGTGAGAAAAAACATCTGCCAAGCAATTAGAATTATCTCGCTTTCTTTTTGGAGATCCGAAAAGTCGATTTGTCCATTGGTGAATGCAGTACTAAAAACAGGTCTGTTTATCAATCCTTCTTCGGGATAAATTTCAAGAATGCGTTTGACTACGCCATCTTCAATTTCTACGGAATTTGTATCGTCGACTGTGACATACATAAAGTTGACCTAATGAGTAGCTTCTTTTGGCGGATTGTATTCGATTTTTGGCGGTAGATCAGTCATTGCATAATGGACAAACTGCTGACCAAGTTCTGAAAGTTCATACAAATCTTCCTCATCGAAGGCTGATTCCATTGGTTTCGGGCCAGAGCGCGGCACCGGCGATCTTCTCTGGGGTGTTTTTCCGTAAAAATTACCTTCCGCATCTTTTTCCCGATGTTGTCGGATGATACCACCCATGTTGAGATCACGAATGAGGAGGCGATACAAACCAGCTTCTGGTGAGTCTTCACGCACTGGACCTTTGCCGATCTTCCGCCAAATCACTCCGCGACTTATTCCGTTTGTGTTATACACGGCAGCGATCACCTGGAAGTGTAATTCGGAGTAGGTCTTAAGCCAATCAATGAACAACCGTACCACATCGTCACTTGTAATGGTTGAAGCGGCAGCATTCGCAAGAATATTTCTGATATAAACTCTTTTTTCCTCGCTTTCTGTCCCCGACCATTCGCGGAACGTTTTCTTCATAAGAGACTGATATTCCTTACTCTCGATCCTTTCGGCTACCTTGTTGTCATGCATATCAAGCCTTGCCATTATTTCGAGAATGGTTTGCTGTTTTTCTCGTAGTTCATCCTCAAGCATTTTTATCCAATGCTGAAAGAATTTGTTTACTTTTTCCTGTTCGTTTTCAGACCAAGCCCCTGCCGCAGCTGAAAATAAGCCACCTGCGAATGGAACTGCGCCACCAATAACTTGCAATGCACCGCGCACGATTTTCGGCGTTGGACCTTCTTCTGGTATATTTTTATTTTCTTCGGTCATTGCGATACATCCTCAGATTGCATTGCGGCCATTTCTCTGTTATCAACCAAATGTTTTTCTATCGTTTCTGCTATTTGCTCCATGATGGTAATCCGTTCTGCTGGTTTGCTTCCTGCGATTCCCACCGCGAAATTATACAACTCTATCTTATTGATATTGAGCCATTTGCCATTTTTGTAGAGAAAATAGAATAGGCTCATGACCGCGATTCGCTTGTTGCCATTTTGGAATGGATGGTTCTTGATCATGAGGTAAAAGAAGGTGCTGGCTTTACTCACAAGCCCTTGATATTGGTCTTTTTTGGCGAAACGGAAGAAGGGTGTTTTGATGCAACTTTCAAGCACGTTTGGAAACCGGGTACCAAAATCAGGGATCGGCTCATCCCAATTCATGAGCTTTTGAGCGAATGCAAAAGCAACGTATTCAATTTCATTGACCGTAATATTCTTTGTTCTCATTCCTTTCCGAGTTGCTTAAAGACATCCCCATACTCTATTAATGCCCGATCAATAGCTTTTTCTATTTCTTCTTTCTTTGTGGTTCCGATTGCCTTTCCAAGCAACTCTTCTAATGATTCATAGGGAATGACATAGTTACGTCCGACCTTCTGGGCTTTGATTTCTCCAGATTGGATCTTTTGGAAGACAGCTATACGGCTCAGATGCAGAATATTGGCTGCTTCTACGGTGGAATACATTGATTTTATAGTCATATTTGAAGCTTAACATATGTTAAGTCTCAAGCAAGACGATGAGCTAGCCAGTTCTAACATCGTCTCGGAAACAGTAACACTGGACTATGTTAGAACTTTTGAAAATATCCTTGTGGATTTTGGTTTTTTTATTTGGGTAGGACTAAAAAGCGGAGACGGTGGGATTCGAACCCACGAGACCTTTAAGGGGTCTACCTCGTTAGCAGTGAGGTGCTTTCGGCCAGCTCAGCCACGTCTCCGTATCCGCCCACGATAGCATATTCACTTCTATTATTCTACTTTTCTTGCCTTGCTCCTCGTGGTGCTCTTGCTATACTTGTGATATGGCTCATCGAAACATTCTCAACTTTCTTTTAGTACTGCAGCTTCTGCTCAATGCGCTTTGGTTCGTGCTTGCATACATGACGAAAAGCGCCGGCATCGCATATACGTCGGTATTACTCTTGTGGATGTCCGTGATCGCAATTCTACTTTTCGCAAACCTGTCAAAAGGCATCGTCCTGCTCCTCGTACCATATATATTGTGGATATACGGCATTTCCTACAGCACCTATTTTTCCTGGCAGGGGAATCAGGCGCTTGCGGCAGAGCCGGTGGCCTGCACCATGGAGGCAAAGCTTTGCCCGGATGGATCATATGTGGGACGTACGGGACCATCCTGCGAATTCGCTGCATGCCCAGGAGGGAAATAATATAAAAACAAAAAGCGGCGCGTGCGAAGCATGCGCCGCTTTTTGTTTTTAATTTTTAATGCGCGATCGCAATGCCAAGCACGTGTTTTGCACCGGCTGCCCGGAGCGTCTTCATCGCTTCATTCATGGTGGCGCCGGTAGTGATGACATCATCAAGCACGATGATATTTCTTCCGCGCACTATTCTCGCATCTGCGGAAAATGAGCCGGCGAGATTTGCGAGGCGCTTCGCCCGGCCGCCAAGACGGGATTGATGCGGCGTTGCTTTTATTTTCGATAATGCAGAAAGGGAAAGGGTGAGATTTTTCTCACCATCAAGCCGGGTGATTTCTCTGGCGATGAGTTCGCACTGATTATGCCCGCGCTCGCGAAGCGTTTGTCGATGCACAGGTATTGGCACGAGCAGGGGATCAGCGAAATTTGCAAAGAGAGTTGCATCGCCGAGCTCGTCGAGGAGGAATGTGTAGAGAAGTGCCGCGAATTTCCGCACAAGCGTGCGATTGCCGCGGTATTTTATTTCCCAAATTGCCGTTTTTACGATTGGATACCGATAGGTAAAGAGCGCTGTGCAGTTTTTCGCAGACGTATCCTCCGCTTGCGGCACCGTTCCAAGGATTTCTTCCTCGGACATCGCTTCGATGGCGCCGACGTGCGCATCTTGCGGCACGATGATCGAAAGTACGGCATTCAAAAAGTTTTTCAACTGCTGCATATGATGGAACAATCTCGTTGTAGGGCGATATTCGTGTGGTATAATACCATGAATAGTATAGAGTATTTCGCATGAAGAACCCTTTTGCAGATCTGATCAGCAAATTCGCCCCGGCGCAGAAAAGCCCGAGCGTGCTTGGCATCGACATCGGCTCCTCCTCCGTAAAAATGGTGCAGCTGAAGAAAAAAGGCGGCAAAGCGATCCTTGAAACCTATGGTGAAATCGCACTCGGCCCGTATGCGGGGACGGATGTGGGGCGCGCAAGCGTGCTCGGAGCAGCGAAAGTATCGGATGCCCTGAAGGATCTTTTGCGCGAGGCCAATACCACGACGCTTGAAAGCGGACTCTCTATTTCCGTCGGCTCAAGCTTTATCGTGTTCATGAAATTGCCGAAGTCCGATGAAAAGCGTCTTGCTGAAATGGTGCCGATCGAAGCGCGCAAATATATTCCAGTGCCGATTTCTGAAGTTTCGCTCGACTGGTGGGCGATACCGCAGGATGAGAGCACCGTCTCCGAATTTCAGAATGGCCAGAAAGTGACCGAGGATAAAGAGTCCGAAGTATTGCTCATCGTCATTCACAATGATGCGATCACAAAAAATAAAGACATTCAAAAGCTTGCTGGTCTGAACGTCAGCTTTTCCGAAGTGGAAATTTTCAGCTCGATGCGCGCAGTGCTCGAGCCGGCAATCGCGCCGCAGATGATCATGGATTTCGGCGCGGGATCGACGAAAGTATTCATTGTCGAGCGCGGCATCCTGAAAGCATCGCATGTGATCAACCGCGGCGCGCAAGATATCACCATCGCTATTTCGAAATCGCTCAACCTGCCATTTGATGAGGCAGAAAAAGTAAAACGTATCCAGGGCATCACCAGCGGCGGAGTAGGAGCGAATATCGCCGAGGTATCATCCGTCACCATCGACTACATTCTTGCGGAAACCGGCCGCTTCGTCCTTTCATACTACAAGAAATCCGGCAAGAAATTGACGAAAACGGTACTCACCGGCGGCGGCGCTCTTTTGAAGGGTCTCAAGGAAAAGGCGCAAGCCGCATTCGAGACGCCAGTGGAAGTGGCGAATCCGTTTGCCAAGGTAGATTACCCCGCCTTTCTCGAAGAGACGCTCAAAAATGCCGGTCCGGAATTCGCCGTTGCTATCGGCATCGCCATCCGCAAGCTCCAGGAAATATAGTCCACACGGGATTTCTTGCCCGGGGCGCAGTTTTTCGTGATATACTAAGCATAGGAAATGGATACGAAATTCCAAACATCGTTCATACCGAAAAAGCCGATCGGGGATTCCCGCGGCTCCCGAGCGGGCATCAGCCTGTTTCTCCTCGTGTCGCTCATCATTTTCTTCATCATGGCCGGCATTGCCGCGTGGGTATTCCTCGAAAAGAAGATTCTCGTGCAGGGCATCGCGAGCCAGCAGGCAACGATCAGCACGAACAAGACCGGCCTGATTTCCGACCAGATCACGGTGCAGAGCATCGTGGATCTCAACTCCCGCATCATCGCCGCCAAGCAGCTTTTGGCGCAGCATATTTCGGTCTCGCCGGTATTCGCGTTTTTCCAGCAGACAACGCTCAAGAATGTGCGCTTCAATAATTTCAATTTTGCTGCAAGCGGCAAGGACGACAGCGGTAAAGTCGGCGTTTCTGTGCAGATGTCGGGCCTCGCCCGCGATTGGGAGACGGTGGCATCCCAGGCTGATGAATTTGGCCTGTCGGAATGGCGCAATATCATCAGCCAGCCGAAAATCTCAAACTTGAGCCTGAACGGCGACGGCAGCGTGTCATTCGTCTTTACGGCGATCATCAATCCGGATTTCATCGTCTACGGCAACCCGCAGGCGATCCCATCGCAAAATTAATAACATGAACTTCCTTTTTCCAATCATTCTCATCATCACATCCATCGGCCTCTTTTTCGGCTACATTGATCCGAACTACAAGGGCACTGGTGCAACCGGCGACTATACCACGATGGGCATCATTCCGCTGCGTGCCGAGCTTGCGAAGTATCAGGATATCGCCAAGAGCTCCAACTCAATCGTCTCCGAGCGCGACAACCTGGTCAAGAAGAAAAATACGATTTCAAATGACGATCAGGCACGCCTCGAGCGTTTGCTGCCGTCGAATATCGACAATATCCGCCTGATCATCGAGATCAGCCAGATCGCCGCAAACCGCGGCCTCGTAGCCAAGAATATTTCTGTCTCCTCGAATGCCAAACCGGCAACTGCCGCCATCGGCCCGAACGATTCCCTCTATGGCACGCTGACAATGAACTTCACTGTCAACGCCTCGTACAGCAATTTCCTGAATTTCCTCTCGGATTTGGAGAATAATCTGCGTCTGGTCGATATCACCAATATCACGTTCGGGTCGAGCGACAGTGGTTTCTATGATTTTTCAGTGACGCTCAATACCTATTGGCTTAAATAATACCTATGAAGAAAAACATCGTCATTTTCATCGTGATCCTGCTGACCGTCCTTGTCGTCTTCTGGTATCTGGGATCGGACAGTTCCACGAGCTCTGATTCTTCGCTTTCGGCGGGGGAAACCTCCGCGCAGTCTGCCGATGCGCAGTACATCTATTCGCTGCTGCAGAAAATGGCGCAGGTAAAACTCGATGATTCCATGTTCTCCAACCAGGTTTTCCAGTCCCTGAAAGACAATACCGTGTCATTTCCGCCGCAGGCAGCCGGCCGCGATAATCCGTTTGCGCCGATCGGCAGCTCGGGCGGTCCGGTCTCCACGACGACGATTCGTATTAAGCAATAATTCGCCATGAACGTACTTGAACTTTTGGCCAACAAAAAGGTCATCGGCAAAGGCGACGTCGCGAAAATCGAGAAGCAGGCAAGCGCATCGGGAAAAACGATTGAAGAAATTCTCGAATCAAGCGGTGTATCCGCCGATGCGATTCTCGATGCAAAAGGCGAGTACTACAATCTCCCGACGCAGAATCTCGAAGGCCGGGAAGTCGGCTTTTCAGTATTGAAATACGTGTCGAGCGACGCGGCGAACCGCTACGGCTTTGCGCCGATCGGCATCAAGGACGGTACCTTGGAGCTCGGCATCGTGGATCCGGAAAATATCGAGGCGCGCGACGCGATCAGCTTCATCGTCGGCAAGCTCAATGTGCCCTACAAGCTCTTCGTCATTTCCGAAAAGGATTTTGCAAAGGTGATCGAAAGCTACAAAGGTCTTTCCGGCGAAGTAAAAAAGGCGCTCAATGAGCTCGAGACCGAGCTGTCGAGCGATGTCGAAGGCGTTGATATCATCAAGAATGAGGAGAAGCAGGAGAATCCGGCTGATACGCGTATCATTGAAGATGCGCCGGTGACAAAAATCGTCGCGACGATTCTCCGCTACGCCACCGAAGGCAATGCCTCAGACGTGCATATCGAGCATATGTCAGACAAGATCCGCGTGCGCTTCCGCGTCGACGGCGTTTTGAATACCTCGCTCGTGCTTCCGGTCGAAGTGCATCAGGCGGTCGTTGCGCGCATCAAGATTCTCTCGAACATGCGTCTCGACGAGAAGCGCAAACCGCAAGACGGCCGTTTCAGCGCCAATATCGAAGGCCGCAAGATAGACTTCCGCGTGTCCACCTTCCCATCTTATTACGGCGAAAAAGTGGTGATGAGAATTCTTGACCAGGAAAAAGGCGTCAAGCCTTTGGAGCAAATGGGTCTCTTGCCGCGCTATCTCTCGATGGTCCGCGATGCGATGCAGCGCCCGTACGGTATGATTCTCATTTCCGGTCCGACCGGTTCCGGTAAGACGACGACGCTCTATTCTATGCTTCAGGAAATCAACAAGGATCAGAAAAACGTCCTCTCGCTCGAAGACCCGATCGAATACAATATTGAAGGCATGAGCCAATCGCAGGTCTTTCCTGAAATCGGCTACGATTTCGCGAATGGCTTGCGCACGACGCTCCGCCAAGACCCGGACATCATCATGGTTGGCGAGATCCGCGATAAAGAGACCGCGCAGCTTGCCGTGCAGGCCGCGCTCACCGGCCACCTTGTGCTTTCGACTATTCATACCAATACCGCCTGCGGCGTGATTCCACGCCTCATCGATATGGGCGTCGATCCGTATCTGATTGCACCGACCCTCATCCTTGCCATGGGACAGCGCCTCGTTTCCCAATTATGTCCGGGTACCGGCAAGCCGATCGAGGTGACCGGCAGCATGGAGGCAATGATCAAACACCAATTCGATGATTTGCCGGCAGAATTCAGGAAAGAAATTCCGGAAACCGTGCAGCTATTTGAAAAAGAATCAACGCCGCAATGCCCAACCGGCACCAAAGGCCGCCTCGCTGTCTTTGAAATGTTCAAGATGGATCATGATATTGAAGAAGTCATCCTCAAAAACCCAGTGGAATCCGAAGTATTCCGCACTGCGCGCAAGAAGGGCCTGATTACGATGAAAGAAAATGCCATGATCAAAGCCATGGAAAAGGTGATCCCGTTCGAGGAAATCAACCAGCTCTAGGCATCTTTTTTGCAAGAGCGGGGAGTGATGCTATACTGATAACCGAATATGTCCGATACGAAGCGCATTTTAATAACTGATGACGACAAGTTTCTCTTGAGCATGTACTCGATGAAGTTCGAAAAGAGCGGATTCGAGGTGAAAATCGCTTCAAGCGGCGCCGAAGCGCTCGATACGCTGCGCTCCGGCTTCAAGCCGGACATACTTCTGTTTGATCTCATCATGCCTATCATGGACGGCTTTGCCGTCTATGAGGCAGTCAAAAAAGAAAAGCTTGCTTCGGGGGCAATCGCGATCATGCTGACGAATCAGGGACTGAGCACTGATATCAGCCGGGCGAAGGAGCTTGGCGTCGCCGGATATATCATCAAAGCGACGACGATCCCCTCGGAAGTGGTGAGCGAAGTACTGGCGATTTATCAGAAGAGCAAGAAATAAAGAGTTCTTTTTATTCAATTAACGCTATATTGCGATGGAATACAAAAAAGAGTTGGAAGAGCTGATCAAGATCGTGTTTCAGGAAGGTGCATCCGACCTGCATCTTGCGGAGGGAAAGCGACCAACAATCCGCGTTTCAGGTCTCTTGCTGCCGCTCGTCAAGCGCGACATGATCGACCATGAATCGATGCTCGGCATTCTCTCGCAGCTTGTCACCAAGGAGCATCGCGAGATATTCCTCCGCGATAAGGAGCTCGATTTCTCTTATGCCATGGATAATGGCGAGCGTTTCCGCGGCAATGCCTTTTTCCAGCAAGGACTCATCTCCATTGCACTGCGTCTCATCCCGAAAAAAATACGCAGCCTTGCCGAGCTCAATCTGCCTGAGACGCTCAAGGTATTTGCCGACAAGCCACAGGGATTCTTTCTTGTCGTCGGTCCCGTTGGCCACGGCAAGACGACGACGCTTGCCGCGATGATCGAGCATATCAATGAATCCCGCGCCGAGCATATCATCACGATCGAAGACCCGATCGAGTATGTTTACGAAGCGAAAAAATCGATCGTCGACCAGCGCGAAATCCGCCTCGATACGAAGGATTTTCCGACAGCGCTGCGCAGCATGTTTCGCGAGGATGTCGACGTGGCGCTCATCGGCGAGATGCGCGGATCGGAAACCATCGGCACTGCTGTCACTGCAGCGGAAACCGGACACCTCATCTTCTCGACTTTGCATACCAATTCGGCCGCACAGACGATCAGCCGCATCATCGACTCGTTTCCGGCAGAGCAGCAGGCGCAGATCCGCATTCAGCTTGCCGGGTCGCTCACCGGCATCCTTTCGCAGCGTCTCATTCCGCGCATTTCCGGCGGCCTCATCCCGGCATACGAACTGTTGATCAATAACAATGCCGTGGCGAACCTGATCCGCGAGAACCGCATCCATGAGATCGCAAGCGTGATCGAGACCTCTTCGCAGGAAGGCATGGTGGATCTCAACCGCAGCCTGTCCGAGCTTGTCTCCCGCGGGGAAATCACGGTGGAGAACGCGTACATCTACGCGACCGATACGAGAATTTTGGAAAAAATGCTATAATTACGGATAATTAAGTACGCGTATCACGGATGACATTCAAATATACAACAATAGATGCGAGCGGCGCGAGCAAAGCGGGAACCATCGACGCCATTAATATGGAAGTGGCGATCGCCGCGCTCCAGAAACGCGGCCTTTCCGTGGTCTCGATCAAGCCTGAAGAAGAGGGTGCCTCACTTTTTTCGAAAAATATTTCTTTCTTCGACCATGTGTCGAACAAGGATATCGTCATCCTGTCGCGCCAGATGGCGACCCTGTTCGAAGCGCAGGTTTCCGCACTGCGCATTTTCCAGCTCTTGGCCGTGCAGGCAGAAAACGCCGTATTACGCCGGAAACTGAAGGAAATCGTCGACGATCTGCAGGCCGGGAGCTCCATTTCGGCCGCGCTCGCGAAACATCCCGATGCTTTCTCGCAATTTTATGTGAATATGGTGCGCGCAGGCGAAGAGTCGGGCAAGCTCGATCAGACATTCATGTATCTTGCCGATCATCTGGACCGCACCTATGAAGTGAACTCGAAAGTAAAGACCGCCCTCATCTATCCGTCTTTCGTCGTCTTCACGTTCATTGCCGTCATGGTGCTCATGCTTGTTGTTGTCATCCCGAAAATCAGCGGCATTCTCAAGGAATCCGGACAGGCAGTGCCGATTTACACGAAAATCGTTCTCGGCTTCTCGAGCTTTCTTGTCAATTACGGCCTGTTTCTCCTGATCGGCCTTGTCGTCGGCGGATTCTTCCTTTTCCGCTATTCGCGCACCGAAACGGGAAAAGTCGCTTTTGATGAGCTGAAAATTACCATGCCATTTGTCAGAAAGCTCTATTCAAAGCTCTATCTCTCACGCATCGCCGACAATATGAATACCATGATCGTTTCCGGCATTCCGATGGTCCGCGGCCTCGACATCACTTCGTCAGTCGTCGACAATCTCGTGTTCAAGCAGGTACTCGATAAGACCGTCGAAGATATCAAGGGTGGCAGCTCGGTATCGGACGCCATGGGCAAACATGAGGAAATCCCGGGCATTTTCGTGCAAATGGTGAAAATCGGCGAGGAAACCGGCCAGCTCGGTAATATCCTCAAAACGCTTGCGAATTTTTATCGCCGGGAAGTAACGAATACCATTGATGCGATGGTAAGCCTCATTGAGCCGGCCATGATTGTGCTCCTTGGTTTTGGTGTGGCATTTCTCATGGCATCCGTCCTTGTGCCTATCTACAATATTTCCGCAGGTATATAGTCTTCGCTACAGTTTTAAAAAGCCTTATTTTCCCTAGTTATCCACACCTATTTTTGCAAGGGTGTATAATTCTTTCGTAAGCTTGAATATTGCAATATTCGCGCTTTTCGGTTCGCTTCTCGCCTTGAGCAAGGAGAAAGCAAGCCGGACAGGCGGAAAAAACAAGCTCATTATTAAGGATTAATTTTTATCGATAGAAATTAAGATTATGAAGATGAAAAAAGGTTTTACATTGATCGAACTCTTGGTGGTTATCGCCATCATCGGTATTCTTTCGTCAGTCGTGCTCGCCAGCTTGAACTCAGCACGCACGAAGGGTTCGGATGCGGCAGTGAAAGCAGCGATGAACAATCTGCGCGCACAGGCAGCCCTCTACTATGATGGCACCGGCGGCCAGACCTACGACTCGTCATTGACGTCGATCGCCTGCAACGGCAGTGCGTCACACGGCTTGTTCTCTGCAGATCCTCAGGCGAAAGCGATCGCATCGAACATCGCTTCAAACTCAGCATCATCGACCTGTATGTCGACCTCGACAACATTCGCAGTGGTCGCTCAGTTGAAGGGCGGCAGCTATTGGTGCGTTGACAGCAGCGGTGCTGCAACCGGATCGACTGCAATCAGCGGCGGTCTTTGCCAATAAAGAACATTATTTGTTCAGAAAAACGCCCGGCAACGGGCGTTTTTCTTTTACGGGCGGAAACGCTATACTATCTGCATGAGATTTTCTTCGACATCGCGGGGGTTCAGTATCGCGGAAGTCATCGTTGTCATCGCAGTCATCGCGACATTGTCCGCGCTCGCGTACTCGTCCTTCAGTACCAATCGTGCGCGCAGCCGCGATCAGCAGCGGGTTTCGGATCTCAATTACGTTGCGCTTGCGCTTGAGCAGTACTTGAATGCCAATGGGACATATCCGAGCGTTTTGAGCACTCTCGTTCCCGGATATATGGCCGCCGTGCCGGTACCGCCGACAACGCCGTCCGGCAATGCATATCAATATCATTATGTGCCGCTTGCTGCTGATTCGGCAGGCTCCCACAACTGCACGTCTTATCAGCTCTGGACGACATTCGAGCTCTCGAATTCATACGTGAATGCGAAAGCGGGATTCGATTCGAAGAGCGGGGAAGTATCACGCGGCTATTTCTGCTACAGTCCGGCATCGACCGATCAGATCGACGCGTCGAATACGCCGCTTGTCTATGATGTCGTGCCGAAATGATCGCCGCTCCTTTTTTTGTTTTCATACTCGGCACTATCGTCGGCAGCTTCGTGAATGTGCTTGCGCTGCGCTATAATACCGGCCTGTCATTTTTTTCGGGCCGCTCAAAATGCTTTTCCTGCGGCAAAACATTGCAGGCGCATGAGTTGGTTCCCGTGCTCAGTTTCCTTTTCCTTGGCGGCAAATGCTCATCATGCAAAAGTAGGATATCCTGGCAATACCCGCTTGTGGAGCTTGTAACCGGGTTTTTGTTTCTTCTGGCGTATCTTACCATCGGCGCCGTGCCAGCACTTCTGCTCTCTGTCATTATGATCGTTCTCTTGCTTGCCATCGGCCTCTATGATCTCAAGCACATGATCATCCCGGATGGCCTCGTATTTTTATTCGACGCCATTGCGCTTGTCTCGTTCTTCCTCTCAAACACCTGGCATCCGTTCTGGCAGTCGCTCGATTTCTGGGCCGGTCCGATACTCTTCGCATTTCTTGCGTTTTTCTGGCTCGTATCAGGTGGGCGGTGGATGGGTTTTGGCGATGCGAAGCTTGTGATCGGCACGGGCTGGATGCTCGGTTTTTCCGGCGGTATCTTCGCGCTCATGCTCGCGTTTTGGCTCGGCGCACTTTGGGGTATACTAGTGATGGTATTGGGCAGGATCGGCCTGACGAAGACGAAGCTCAAAGGCTCAAGCGAGGTGCCGTTCGCGCCGTTCATCATCTCTGCGGCGCTCCTCCAGCTTTTCGGGAATTTCGCCATCGCGCATGTTCTTTTCCCATACTAGACCTATGGCATTCCACAAAGAGAGCAGAATACGACAACAGCAGCGAACGAATGGCGGCTTCACCCTTGTCGAGCTTCTGGTGACTATCGTCATCTTCGTATTGCTCACGAGCCTTGTCCTTTTCAGCCAGGGCAATTTCAACAATACGGTGCTTCTGAATAATCTTGCATACGATCTCGCACTTTCTATCCGCCAGGCCCAGGATTATGGCACAAGCATCCGCGAGTTCGCATCCTCGACGCCGCTTTTCTCATCGTACGGCATGTATTTCAATACGACGGTGAGCAACAAGAATTTCGTCCTCTTTGCCGATACGACAGGGGACAATCGCTACAACGGCTCGGTCGCGCTCTGCCCGGCGAACGATCCAGAATGTATCCAGAAATATTCGATCAATAATGGCAGCTTCATCAAGTCTATCTGCGCCGGCGCGGACAGTGCACACTGCAATGCGATCGCAAGCTACATGAATATCATGTTCAAGCGCCCGAATCCGGATGCCGGCATCTATATGGATGCCAATCCGACCGCACAAAATTACGCGGCGATCACCCTCTCGTCGGTCAGCGGCACGACGCGTACCGTGGTCGTGACATCAGTCGGTCAAATCTATGTCCAGAAAAATTAATCCTACAACTGCATACCGTTTCTCGCGGGGCTTCACCCTCGTCGAAATGCTCGTGTCTATCGCCGTCTTCATGTCGGTCATGGTGGTCGCTGCAGGTTCGCTCGTCTCGATCATCAACGAGAATGACAAGGCGCAGAATATCAAAAGCGTCGTCGACAATGTGACATTCGCCATCGACAGCATTTCGCGCAATCTTCGCTCCGGCAGTGATTTTTCCTGCATCCCGACAAACGGTTCCTCATTTTCCGGCGACTGTTCGACGGGGGGACAGACCATTCGCTATTGGAATAGCACCGATGGTGCTTATACTGAATACCGCTTCGTGGATTCCGGCTCGATCAGTAGCAGCACGGGCAATATCCAGCGGGCAAGCGGCTGCGATGTAAGCGGCGTCTGCACTACGAGCTGGCAAAGCATTACCGCGCCGACGGCGAATGTCACCATTTCTAATATGGTATTTTATGTATTGGGAACCACGGCTGGGTTTCAGCCGCGCGTCCTCGTCACCGTCTCGGGCACTATCACATCGAAGGACGGTACGAAGACCGAATTCACGATGCAGACGACCGCATCAGAGCGCGTGCGCATTCAATAATCAAGTCATGATCACATTTTCTCAAAAAACTGAAAAAGGATTCACGCTCGTCGAGTCGCTCGTCGCCATTTCCGTGCTCATGATCGCAATCGCGAGCCCGATGGCCATTTCCCAGAAAGGCCTATCGACGGCAACCCAGTCGAAAGATCAGATGATCGCCTCGTTTCTCGCCCAGGACGGTCTTGAAGCCGTGAAAAACATCCGTGATCAGATTGCAGTGAGCGCGTCCGCCGGTACTTCCTGGCTCACGGGCCTCGACAAATGCGTCTGTGCCGCCGGTAGTTGCACTAACTTCGCGCAATACTGCAATATCGACACGACATATCCGGATCTCACCACTTCGGGCGCTGTGAAGCAGTACAATGAATCAGGCGTTAACCCATTGAAGACTAATACCGATATCAACGGTAAATTCATCAATTTCAATTTGAGCGCTGCGACCGCCTCGATCTTTTCCCGCTATATCAATGTCTATCAGTCGACGGATAATCCGAACGAGGCGAAAGTCAATGTGCGGGTCTCATGGAATACACCATCCGGCATCCAAAATGTCACCATCACCGATTTCATTTATAATTATTCGGTCAACCTATGATAGCCCGCCCGAAACAGCATGATACTGTTCCGAGCATCCGCAAAGGATTCGCGATGCTTTTTGCCGTGCTCGCATCGAGCCTCTTGGTGACGATCGGTATTTCCATTTTCAACATATCACTCAAGGAAATCCAGATCGCGACGTCCGAGCGCGATTCGCAGACGGCATTTTATGCCGCTGACAGCGCCGAAGAATGCGCATTGTATTGGGACATCAAGATGGGTGCATTCCCATCATGCCTCGATAGCGCATGCCTTGCGCCGAGCACCTCGACAACCGATACGATAACCTGCAATGGTACTTCGACGACAATCAGTTTTGCCAAGACCGATACCTATACGTATGGCGCGACATCGAGCAATTTCTTTATGTATTCGACGACGACGGTCATAGCACCGACTTCCGGCATCATCGTGAGTAAGCAGTTTTTCCCAGGTAGCCCGGATTATATCCAGACGACGATCAATGCCCAGGGTCACAATACTGGCATTTACGGCCGTCGCGTCGAGCGTGGTATCAGCCAGTCGCATAATAATTGATTCTGACTATGGTTCATATCCCCGAAACAACGCGAGCGCGATACGAGAAGCTGACGAAAGTGATCAATCGCCATATCTATCTCTATCATGTCGCGGATGCGCCGGAGATCACGGACGAAGCATATGATTCGCTCTTTCGCGAACTTGCGAAGCTTGAGGAGGAATATCCAACGCTCAAAACTGCAGATTCGCCAACATCGCGCGTCGGCGGCGCGCCGCTTGCTGCATTCTCGAAAGTCCGGCACATGGTGAAGCAATGGTCATTCGATGATTGCTTCGATTTTGCCGGGCTTGCGAAATGGGATGAAAAGGTGCGCCGCATGATCGCCAAAGAGCCGAGCCTGAAAGGAGAAAAGCTCGAGTACTGCGTCGAGCTGAAGATCGACGGTTTAAAAATTGTGCTTACCTACAAGAAAGGCATGTTTGTACAGGGCGCAACGCGCGGCGACGGGGAAGTGGGCGAGGATGTGACGGAAAATCTCAAGACGGTGAAAAGCATCCCGCTCTCGCTCCCAATCCCGCTTGATTGTGTCGTCATCGGCGAGTGCTGGTTCTCGAAAAAACATTTGACGCACGTCAATGCCGAGCGTACGAAAGCGGGCGAGGAGCCATTTGCAAATACCCGGAATGTCGCTGCCGGCTCTATCCGCCAGCTTGATCCGAAAATCACCGCGAGCCGCCGGCTCAATTCATTCATCTACGATCTCGAGGCTTCAAGCGGTGAGATTCCCGCGACACAGGATGCCGAGCTTGCGCTTCTGTCCAAGCTCACGTTCAATACGAATCCGCATCATCAGGTATTCGATACGCTCGATGGCGTGGAAAAATTCTATGAAAAATGGGCGAAAGGGAAAGAGAAGCTCGATTACGGCCTTGATGGCCTTGTCATTAAGATCAATTCCCGAAAGATTCAGGACGCACTCGGCTATACAGGAAAATCGCCGCGCTGGGGCATCGCCTACAAGTTTCCAGCAGAACAGGTCACAACAAAAGTAGAAGATATTGTCTTTCAGATCGGCCGCACGGGCGTGGTGACGCCGGTCGCATGCCTGACACCGGTCGTCGTTGCTGGTTCCACGGTATCCCGCGCCACGCTCCACAATGAAGATGAAATCAAACGGCTCGATATCCGCTTGGGTGATACGGTGATTTTACAGAAAGCAGGAGATGTCATTCCGGATATCGTGAACGTGCTTACCGATCTGCGCACTGGCAAGGAAAAGGCATTCGTCTGGCCGAAAAAGATCGCCGGCTGCGGGGGAGATGGCTCTATTGAGCGCATTCCCGGAGAAGCTGCTTGGCGCTGCGTTGATAAGAATTCCTTTGCCGTGCAGAAGCGGAAATTCTATCACTTCGTATCCAAGCATGCCTTTGATATCGACGGCTGCGGGCCGAAAATCATTGATGCATTGCTTGAAGGCGGGCTCATTGCCGATTTCGCAGACCTTTTTGCACTCAAGCGCGGCGATGTGCTCGCCCTGCCGCGCTTCGCAGAGCTCTCTGCCGATAATCTGCTTGCCGCGATTGAGAAAGCCCGCCGCGTACCGCTTGCGAAATTCATCGTCTCTCTTTCTATACCGCAGGTCGGCGAAGAGACGGCGATTGATCTTGCAAATCATTTCCGCACGCTTGAAAAGATCCGTGCTGCGAAGACCGGTGAACTTGAGGCGATTGACGGCGTCGGCGATGTGGTGGGGAAGTCCCTTGCTGACTGGTTTGCCGACAAGGCCAATGCGAAGCTCGTTGATCGCCTGTTGAAATATGTTGCAATTGAGAATCCGAAAGTGACTGCAAAGGCTGGAACGGGCAAACTCGCAGGCAAATCGTTTGTCATTACCGGCACGCTCACATCGCTTTCCCGCGATGAAGCAAAGGAAAAGATCCGTGTACTTGGCGGCGACACTTCAGAATCTGTCTCGGCAAAAACAAACTATCTGGTGGCGGGCGAAAATCCCGGTTCCAAGCTTGCGAAAGCTGAAAAGCTTGGCGTGACTATTCTCACTGAGACAGATTTCCTGAAAATCCTGAAATAAGTATCGGATTCTCATTTTTATCCGTTGTGCTATAGTGTTTTCATGTTGGAAATCAAGGATATCGAGAAGCTCGGCAAACTCGCGCGCATAGAGCTGTCGGATGCCGAAAAAGCGAAATTCCTCAAGGAAATCGACCCTATTTTAGGATATGTGACCCAGGTGAATGCCGTCGTCTCTTCGATCGGCACGGATAAGAAAGTTCCGGAGCATCACAATATTACTCGTCTCGATACTGGCGTGACGGATACGGGTTCGAATACTGATGTGGTCGTGAAGAATTTCCCCCAAAAGGAAAGCAATTATCTGAAAGTAAAGAAAATCCTCTAGCTATGACTATCGATCTCAAAAATCTGACTGTCGAAAAAGCGCATGCATCGCTCAGAGCAGGCGAGTACACGGCGACCGCGCTTGCACAGGCATATCTCGATGAAATAAAAAAGAAGGATGGCGCGATCCACGCCTATCTTGAAGTCTATGACAATGTGCTCGCCCAGGCCGGATTTGCTGACAAGGCGATTGCTGCGGCGCGTGCGGCGAAAAAAGATTTTCCGCTTCTAACAGGTATTCCGGTCGCGGTGAAAGACAATATTCTCGTGAAAGGGAAGGTGGCAAGCTCGGCATCGAAAATCCTCGAGAAATATGTAGCGGCATATGATGCGACCGTCATCGAGAAATTGCAGCGCGAGCAGGGTGCGGTGCTTATCGGCCGGACGAATATGGATGAATTCGCCATGGGCGGCTCGACCGAGAACTCGGCATATGGTCCGACGAAAAATCCGTTTGACACCTCGCGCGTCCCGGGCGGCTCGTCCGGCGGCTCGGCTGCGGCGGTCGCAGCAGACATGGCACTTGTCGCGCTTGGCTCGGACACCGGCGGCTCTATCCGCCAGCCGGCGTCTTTCTGCGGGCTTGTCGGCTTGAAGCCAACGTATGGCGCGGTATCTCGCTATGGCGTTATGGCTATGGGCTCGTCGCTCGATCAGATCGGTCCGTTTGGCAAGACGGTGCGGGATGCAGAAATACTGTTCAATGCAATCAAAGGCAAAGACCCGATGGACGGTACCTCACGCGATTTTCCGGAGAAAAAAGCCCCGGCAAAACTGAAAATCGGCGTGCCGCGTGACTTCTTGAGTATGGGCGGCATCGACAAGGCGGTGATAGACAATTTCAATGCATCGCTTGCGAAACTCAAATCGCTCGGCCACGAGATCGTGGATATCGCATTGCCGAATCTCAAATACTCGCTCGCAGTCTATTACATCATCGTGCCGGCGGAAGTGTCATCGAACATGGCTCGCTACGACGGCATGCGCTACGGCACGCGCATCGCGGGCGGGAACGGCATCGAGGAATATCTCTTGTCGCGCCAGGCAGGGCTCGGCGCCGAAGTGAAGCGCCGCATCATTGTCGGCACGTATGTGCTTTCCTCCGGCTATTATGATGCGTATTACAATAAGGCGAATATTGTCCGTGATCTTATCACCGCGGATTACAAGAAAGCATTCCAGACAGTCGATGTCATCGCGACGCCGACCACGCCAGACGCCGCATTCAAACTTGGTGAGAAAGTGAATGATCCGCTTGCCATGTACCTCGAGGATATATTTACCGTGCCGGTGAATCTTTCCGGCGTCCCGGCTATTTCAGTACCGTCCGGATTCAAGGAAGCATCAGGAACGCAATTGCCGCTCGGCATCCAATTCATCGCTGATCACGGCGGCGAATCCATTCTCTTTGCTGCGGCAAAAAGCTTCCGCGGCGAGAAATAGAGAAGCCCTCGTGATATACTATTTTGCATGATACAGACGAGCGTAGACACGATGCACTCCTATGATCCGATTGCCATCCTGAAGGCCCTTCGAGACCTTATTTTCGGCATTCCGGGCGGCAAAACAGCGACGAGTACTCTCATTGGGCAGATCCATCAGACGGCTGCTGATGTGGCCCAAACTGCCCCGTATTATCTCATCAACCTGTTCGCCAAATACGCCGTATTCGCATTCCTGTTTTCCATCGCTATGCTTATCGTCATCGTGCTCTATGCCTATCGGTATAATGCGACAAAAGACAGAATGATCAAAAAAATCGTGCCGCAGGGCAGCGAGGCCGGCGGAGATATGGCAGCTACTGAAGCGGAAAATCCGAAATGGAAGCTCGTGCAAGAGCATATCAATTCCGATGACCCGAACAAATGGAAGCTTGCCATCCTTGAGTCCGATATCATTCTTGCCGATCTGTTGGACAGCTTGCAGCTGCCGGGGGACGGCGTCGGAGAAAAGCTGAAAGCAGTGGAAAAATCTGATTTCAATACGATCGAGGATGCATGGGAAGCGCATAAGATCAGGAATGCGATCGCGCATGAAGGATCTGATTTCCTCATCAATGCACGGGAAGCGAAGCGCGTGATCGGGCTCTACGAGAATGTATTCACCGAGTTCGAGATAATCTAAAAGGCCTCTTCCGAGGCCTTTTCAATTATGCGCGACCGAGCGGACTCGAACCGCCGACCTCCCGCGTGACAGGCGGGCGCTCTAACCAGCTGAGCTACGATCGCAACCCCGATAAAATAGCAGAAATATTGATTCTCGGCAATTTCATCGTGTGTCGATGGATGGAATCGGACCATCGTTTGAGGCTTATGAGTCCCCCGTTCTACCATTGAACTACACCGACATTCGTCGCACTATAGCATTTTTCCTCTGAAAAACAAATCAAAATGCTGCGCGCCCGAAGGGCGCGCAGCATTTTGATTCTTGTTGCGGGGACAGGATTTGCACCTATATCTTCAGGTTATGAGCCTGACGAATTACTGTTACTCTACCCCGCTAGTAGGGCAGTATACGCTGAAACACTGAAAAATCAAGGTTCTGCTAGACTTGGTTGACAATATTTCTCGTAGCACGTATCGTGCATGATAGCTCGTTATTTTATATTTTACAGAAGGATGGTGGCGCCATGGCCGATCAGCCAAGAGCTCCGAAAGAATGCGATAAAACTATCTACGAAAAGGGGATATTTGTTTGTATGACCGATAGTATCCCGGCGGATGCTACGGAGCAGTGGGTTCAGAAAATTGCCAAACAATCCGGCCAGAAGGTTGATTGGTTTTTTATGGGAGGACGGATTGTCGTAAAAGCCCTGGGAGATATGCAAAAGGTGCGATCGGCTGTTCGTGCATTGACACCGGAGCACAACAGGCTTTTTCGGGAAGCAGCTCAAAGTAGGGTGCCGGGATTGTCTGCAGCTTCGATAGTCGTGCCAAAGCTTCTGTAATCTGGGAGTGTTCGTATACGCGTACCATTCGGTACGCGTATTTATTTTATGATTTTCTCTATCACCTGCCGTATTGCTTTCGGATCGGAAACGAGTGCGCCTTTGTCGTTTGTGACGGCAAGCGGCGCGAAGATAACGCGTTTGTCGGAGCGCTTCACGAATTTACTGAGCTCGACTTTGCTTTCGAGAGAATAGTTCAGCAGCACTTTTTTGGCGATCGGCGCATTATTCGAAACGATATGGTCGACTTTCGTGCCGAGGTATTTCTCGATCTCGCGGATGAAATCGTCTGCGGTATAGTTGTCCGTTTCGCCGGATTTCGTCATGATATTCAAAAAGAGAATGATGGTCGCACCGCTTTTCTTCACGGCTTCCTTGACGCCGGATGGCAAGAGCGTCGGTACGATGCTGGAATACAAATCTCCTGGAGAAATGATGATATAGTCGGCCGTGGTAATTGCTTTTTTCACATCACTCGATGCTGAGACACGCGGCGACAGATACACGCTTTTGATGGAATGAACATTCGGATTCCAAAGCGGATTTTGCGCAATCGTATCGATATTCGTCTCGCCAGAAATGACGCTGCCCATGGCAAGCTTCGCGCGCAATTCCGTCTTCTGTTCGGTGACCGGCAATACAGTATGGCCGTTGATATCGCAGATATCTGCCATAGTCTTCATTGCTGAACGGAGATTGCCCGTTTCCTCAAGGGCGAAGAAAAGGAGGTTCTTGATGGAGTGCCCCTCGATCGGCCCTGCGCCATAACGGTAGGAAAGAGCCTTTGCAAGCGCTGGCTTTCTCGAGAGTGCGACGATGCATTTGGTCAGGTCACCGAGGTAGCCGCTTGCGCCATAGGCGTCAGCGAGGATACCGGTAGAGCCTCCGGAATCGGTGCTCGGGCAGATCGCGGTAATGGCGATGTCTTTCGTATCCTTGAGTGCCGAGAGCACTTGCGAATGGCCGCTGCCGCCGCCGAGCGTGACGATATTTTTCATAGTGGGTATTCTACGCGCCTAGGCATTTTTGACAAGCTGCACGGCGCTTTTCTCGAGCAGCGTTTTCTGGAGCTCCCGCGCGGTACCGATATCGATGATGTCGAGCACCACTTCCGATTCTTCGCCGTGCTTGCCGTCAGTGGTAGCGGCAGTGAGCACGATGATCTTGCCGATGCCGACAAGCTTGCCGAGAATACTTTCATCGATGTCGACATCCTGGATCTGGCGATAGGGAATGGATATCTCGTCCTTGCTGATAATGCCGCGATTGATCCTGAACGCGAAGTCATCGAGCATGATATGCGTGCCGAAATAGCGCCAGAGATTGACGAATAAGCCGATCGCGATCGCGGCGATCGCGAAAAGATAAAGTCCTCCGGTCAGGAAGAGGATAATCTTGTTCACGCCGTCTGCGCTCGTATAGCCGGAATGAAGGAAGAGGCCGATGACGGTATTCTTGAATGAGAGCAACGCAAGCGAAAGAAACAAAAGTATCACGCCCGGCAACAAGCCCTTGATCACGTAGGCGATAAGCGCGCGGAATCCAAGTGTCATGCTTCTATGCTAGCATAGAGTCCCTTCGAGGAGAACCATCTTTTCCTTTTGCAAAAAAGGGAAAAATCGCTTAGTATGCACAGTGCTTGCCGTGCCGTTGTAGCTCAGTCGGTAGAGCACGTCATTGGTAATGACGAGGTCACCAGTTCGATCCTGGTCAACGGCTCCAGGCCACCTTAGCTCAGTTGGTAGAGCACATCTTTCGTAAAGATGGGGTCCGCGGTTCGATCCCGCGAGGTGGCTCAAAAGGACAGTTGCATTTTGTGTGCCGAGTGCTAGCATTTTCATATCCGAAAGAATTTCTGTCTGTAGGCTTTACGGCCATAGATAGGCGGATTGAGGAGCCTGGATTAGATACCCAGGTTGCGGTTGTGCAAGCGCGGACGTTGTCCGCGAGCATGGAGCCGGTTCTCGGCTATTCTGCACAGGTAGGCCTGCGATTGCGATGGGCCACATGCCTTGTCTTGACCTCCGCCTTTGCCTTCTTTCGGATTCGGATGTTGTACCGCCGATTGCATTCGGCGGCTTAGAATCCTCCGCTTTCCATTGGGTAGCGGGGGATTTTTTATTTTAACTATGTTAGTATTTTATGGTTCAGAAAAGATGAGGTTTGAGAGGGTTCTTCACGTCATGCTTGTCGCTTTCTGTTGTGTATGCCAGATTCAAAAACCACAACAGGTATGTTTCAAGTTGACGAACTTGTACACACCGCCTTTCCAATTTTTCTGGACAATAATAATCCCCGCGGCTTTGTCACGGGGATTTTTTGTGTCATTCTGTGCTTACTTGAGTTCAAAATGAATTGTGCTACTATTTTTGTAGGTTAGGGGCTCTCTCTCGTGCGCGAGGGAGGTACCACATCCGGATCGGAAAAAAGCTACCGATATAAGGACCGGCTGAAACGAACTTTCCCATAAATTCTGGCGAGTTCCTGCCTACCTGACCTATTCCCCTGTCTGCAGATGGGGGATTTTTTTATGGCCTTCTGCTATACTCGACCCCATGAAAGAAGAACTCGAAGCGAAGCTGAAATCATTGGAAGCCGACGTGCAACGCCCGGATTTCTGGACGGATAAGGCGAAAGCGCAGGCGACGCTCAAGGAAATCAATTTCCTCAAATCTGAAATACTCGGCAAGAACAAATACGATGCGGGCCATGCCATCATGACCATCTTTTCCGGGGCGGGGGGCGATGATGCGGAGGATTTTTCCCGGATACTTTTTGAAATGTATTCGAAATATTGCGCCAAGCAGAACTGGGACTATCGCATCGTGGATGAGACGGAAAACGACCACGGCGGCTATCGCAATATCACGCTCGAGATCATCGGGCCGAATGCCTACGGTCTCTTGAAGCATGAGTCTGGCGTGCATCGTCTCGTGCGCCTGTCGCCCTTCAATGCGAAAAGTCTGCGGCAGACTTCCTTTTCGCTTGTCGAAGTTGTGCCGAAAATTGATAAAGATGGCGAGATACAAGTCCCGGATACTGAGCTCAAGATAGATATCTCGAAAGCAGGCGGTCCCGGCGGACAGAACGTGAACAAGCGCGAGACGGCGGTGCGCATGGTCCATATTCCGACTGGTATCGCGGTACGCAGCGCTTCCGAGCGTTCGCAGCAGCAGAATCGCGAGAAAGCACTCCAAGTATTGAAGGGCAAATTGTATAAGCTGAAAGAAGCGGAGGATAAGGCCAAGCAAAGCGGCATGCATATCTCGAAGACGGTATCGATAGACTGGGGGAATCAGATACGCTCGTATGTCTTTCACCCGTATAAGATGATCAAGGATCATCGCACGGATGTGGAAACGGCGAATATCGACAAGGTATTGAATGGCGATCTTACTGATTTCATCGACGCGGAGAAGAATCTATAAGAGAAAACTGGGCGGGCCTGCAAAGCAGGCCCGCCCAGTTTTATTTCTCCGGTAATACTGCTATACTATTCATTCATGATCGTTTTCGAGAAAGTCAGCAAGATATACGCAGATGAGACCGTCGCGCTCGACGAGGTGACCGTCTCCATAGATCCGAAAGAATTCGTCTCTATCGTCGGCCACTCCGGCGCGGGCAAGACCACCCTTATCAAGATGCTCCTGGCCGAGGAAAAGCCGACCTCCGGCCGCGTTTTTTACGAGTCCCTCGATATCCATAAGCTGAAAAAGAACGAGATCCATCATCTCCGCAGGAAGATCGGCACGGTGTTTCAGGATTTTCGCCTCCTGCCCAACAAGACCGTCTATGAGAACATCGCTTTTGCCATGGAAGTGTCCGGAAAAGGCGATGCGGAAATCCATGCTGATGTGCCGCATGTCTTGGAGCTCGTCAATCTTGGCAATAAGGCATTTAATTTCCCGCACGAACTTTCAGGAGGAGAAAAGCAACGCGTCGCCATCGCCCGTGCCATCGTGAACCAGCCGGATATCATCATTGCCGACGAGCCAACCGGCAATCTTGACCCGATCAATACCTATGAAGTCGTGCAGATCCTGAAGAAGATCAATGATCTCGGCACGACGGTCATCCTTACCACCCACAACAAAGGCGTGATCGACAGCCTCGGCAGGCGTGTGCTCACCATGGAAAACGGCAAGGTGGTCCGCGATGACAAGACAGGTAAGTTTTCAATGTAGTATAATGCAATAACGATGTTCTGGCTCAATACCAAAAGAATTATCCGCTCCGGCCTTCAGAATTTCTTCAGGAACGGCTTCGTTTCGCTTTCATCCGTGCTCGTCATGACGATTACGCTGTTTATCATCGCTTCCGTAATGATTCTCGGCGGCTTTTTGAACTACAGCCTCAATCAGGTCAAGGAAAAGGTGGATGTGAAAGTGTATTTCGTCACGACTGCCGATGAAAACGACATTCTTGCCATCAAGAAATCGCTCGAGGGGCTCGCTGAAGTGGCTCGTGTCGAATACACCTCACGCGACACAGCACTTGCCAATTTCCGTGACAAACACGCGGGCGACAGCCTCACGCTCGCTGCGCTCGACGAGCTTGGCGATAATCCGCTCGGCGCATCGCTCAATATCAAAGCGAAGGATCCGTCCCAATATGCCGGCATCGCCGAATTCTTGAATGGCAATAGCTCGGAGCTCCTGTCCAAAGACGGCTCGAAGATCATCGACAGCGTGAATTATGCCCAGAACAAGATGGTTATTGATCGCTTGAATAGTATACTCAATTCAGCAAACAAGCTCGGCCTTTCGCTCGCCATCCTCTTCATCATCATCTCGGTGCTCGTGACTTTCAATACCATCAAGCTGACCATTTTCATGGCACGTGATGAAATATCCGTCATGCGGCTTGTCGGCGCCTCAAGCAAATACGTGAAGGGGCCGTTCGTCGTCTCTGGCGTATTTTGCGGCATCATCTCGGCATTCCTTGTCATCCTCTGTTTTGCTGTCATTACCTACGGTATCAATCATTATTACAGCGCCTATTTTGTCGGCTTCGATCTCTTCTCGTATTATATGCAGATCTTTTTCAAGATAGCGGGAGTTGTTTTCGGATCAGGCATACTTGCCGGTGCCATCGCAAGCTATCTGGCAGCGCAGAAGTATTTGAAGAATTAAAAGGATAAAAGGGCGCGGGCCTTCGGCCCGCGCCCTTTTCCCTTGAAAAAACGGCATTTTCAGGTATCATCAGCCGTATTGCGGGATCGTCTAATGGTAGGACACGCCCCTCTGGAGGGTGGTATCTTGGTTCGAGTCCAAGTCCCGCAGCAAAAAGAACACAGCGATTTTTGCTGCGGGAAGCAAGCGCAGAGCTTGCGTCTTGGACGAGAAGACCTTGAGTATATCGCACGGAGCCTTTGCGAGTACGATACGAAAGGTGTACAGTGCCTGTAAGGAACGAGATGCGAAGCGGTCCAAGTCCCGCAGCTAGCAAATCTCGGTATAATCATCAACATGCTTGTTGTATCGAAAAAAATTTCATTGCTTCTTCTCGGCATTACGGCTATCACCTGCTCCAGGATCTTGTTTCTTTGTATTAACGATCCTGAAGGCCCAAATCTGCTCGTCGTTCTAGGTATGGCAGCGATTCTCTACTTTTTGTCTTTGGCAGTATATGTATTCCTTCCCGCAACCGTCAGTCTCAAGAAGCTCCCATTGGCTATTTTGACACAGCTGCTCATAGCCGCCGGATTATATTTTTGTTTGCGCTGAGAGTTCCAGCCTCGCACGAGCCGGAGTATTTTCTCATTTCTCATTCATGCATGCTATACTTGCATCCAGTTATAAGCTAAACATATTCATATGAATCCAGTCCTGCATTTCGAAAAAAGATTTATCGCCATATTTTTCCGAATATCCTTTCAGACAATGCTATAAGCTCAGAATCGTTTTTAATTGTTTCAAAAATAGGATCTTGATCATATTCTTTCCATCTTTCAAGGACTGACATTTTTAAGGCATCTTCTTTGAATTTCATCCCATCGAAAGAGCTGCCGCCTCCATAAGTCGAAACTTTTGGCCATTGAGCTACTTCTAGCTCGCAACCCAGCTTTTTTGAAAGCTCGAGCCTGTAATCCTCATCCAGGAACCATGTATTGAAGTTTATGGTAATTTTGTCAGGTAGATGATTTGTCATTCCCAAAAATTCTCGAGCGTGCGATTTCCAGACAGTTATCGTATGTGCATAAGCTGCGCTTTTTAGTTTGATATCCTGAAGCGTCAATTCTCGGCCGCTTTTTATCCTGCTTGCGATGAAATTATAAATATCTCGCAGAATGAGTATACATTTCCTATTTTTGTACGGAGCGAAGTGATTGGCAAAATCATCTACTGACATGGGTAAATGGGCAGGATCGAGATTCTCGAAATTCATCATTAATAGATTTTTTTCAGAATTGAAAATCCTTGTTTTTATATCCCTTGTTTCTGGAAGGAATTCCTTAAGCTTTTCCTTTACTAATCCATGCTTGACCCAGCTATCGCTTATCTTAGAATAGTATTTTCTGTTATTATAGTGATATTGGACTCGGTTTTCGAATAGAGAGTCAGGCGATGAGAAATCGCAATAATTGAAGAAGAATTTTTCCGGCCCAAATTGCTCGTAGATCCATTCCATGACCCCATGGTGGCCGCTACGGGACATCGCTATCACGAGGAATAAGTTTTTATTAGGCATAGATTACTTATCAGTATGGAAATAAAATCAAAAATTAGCAATACTGACGGAAGCGAGACAGAAATTACTTACATCGATACTCAATCGTTTGATAGTTTAGAGTGCGATAAAGTACGGCAAGCATACGGAGTATGTTTCCTCAACGGACAGATGCTCATTGTTTTTAATCGTAAACGCAAAGCCTGGGGACTCGTGGGCGGCAGTCTTGAAGTAGGAGAAACCTATGAGGAATGTTTGAAAAGGGAGGTGGAAGAAGAGGCAAATATGCAGGTTCTTAATTTCCAGCCAATCGGCTATCAAAAAGTGGATATTCCTGCAAAGGGATTCATATATCAGCTTCGCTATGTCTGTATTATTGAACCACTCGGTCCTTTTGTCGCAGATCCAGACGGTTCAATTACTGAGATCAAGCTCATCGACCCTACAACTTACAAAGAGTATTTTGATTGGGGGGATATTGGCCATCATATCATTACCAAAGCAATCGAAATCAGTCGGTCGCTTTAATTGACTAACCTTGACTTTTATAGTACTCTTCTTAGAGAAAACCTTTTTGAAAGGAGGGTGTCATGCTCGATGAAATAGTTCACATTATGCTGAAGCCTGACACTCTCGAGTGCGGCATCCGTAATGTAATCCTTGATGAACTGTTGAAGGTTGGCGGAAGCCTGATTTTTTCCAAACGGTTGGTTCTTACCATGTCGCAGATTTCAGTCATTTATCCTCACTTCGGTAATGAGAGGGCTAAAGGAGCAGTCTTCCATTATTTTACTTCCCGTGAAACCGAACATCTTGCTTTTGGGGGACCAAAAGGAATCCATGCTCGGTATCAAGAAGCGAAAGGAAAAACGGGAACCGGGATTGGTATAAAGGGAAAGTATTATACTCGATATACCAAACTGACTGAGGACGAGCTCAGAAAATGGTTCGACGGGACTCTTGAGAACATACAAGATATTGATCTTGAAATGTTCGGAAGAGACATCCTCCATATTCCGAATTCTCCCGAAGAAAGTATAAATGATATCTTTTCTGTTTTTGAACCTTGTGAAATAGCTGTCATCAGCACGTGGTATCAGTTTCCGAAAAGAACTTGCGTGTGATACGCAAGTTCTTTTTTAAAAAAGATGCAGGATAAAAAAATTGTCATCTTCGATTTTTGGCAAACTTTGGCTGACGCTCAGCTCAAGCCTTCTTTCTTGTTGGGATTTTTTCCACTACCCAAGCCAGATTTGCATACTTTTTTAACAAGACTTTCCAGTTCAGATCTTTATTTAAAAGATGTTGAGACCATCAAGGGAGTAGCGAATTTCCTTTTGCATTTCGATATTACAGATAAGAAAATCGTCGAAAAGATATCTTCCGCCTGGAAAGATTTAATCAAGACTGTTTATATTATTCCCGGAGCTTTAAAAATGATATCCGATCTGAAAGCACATGGGCATGCGGTATGTCTCATGAGCAACACTGATAAATTCGGCCATGAGCATTTTCCTTTCCCTGAATTTTTTAAAAAATTCGACATGTTTTTCCTTTCATATAAAGAGGGTTTTGCAAAGCCAGATTTAAAATGCTGGCAGATTATTCGAGACCGTTCGGGGTATACTTATGACGATATGATTATGATAGGGGATAGCATGGAAAATGATATCTTACCCGCTCATGAGCTGGGCATAGATTCTATCCATATTCAGAGGCAGGGAGACTTTGGCGTAGTGTATGACCGCCTGATAAACCATTCCGATGTATAAACTGAAAATCGCATTCGTATATCCAAAGCGTTATTCCTTTTATCCTCCTGATTATGTATCTAGAGGCTTAGGAGGAACCGAAAGCACTCTCGTGCTTCTCGCGAGAGCTATCGCTAGACTCGGGCATGCAGTCGAAGTGTATAATTGCTGCTTCAAGCCGGGCGTTTATGATGGTGTTGTCTGGAGTTCTCTGTTAGATATCGATTCAAAAAGAGAATATGACGTAGTCATTTCTTTGCGCCTTCTTGAGACATTCCGAGACTATCATTTCAATGCAAAGCTCCGTGCTTTGTGGATCCATGACGAAGCCCTGAGTGGTGCTGAAGATTTTGATAAGAACGGGATTGTAAATACGTGGATTTCAGTTTCGGAAACTCAAAAGAAAAGCCTATGTCGAGATCAATATATCGAAGATACACATTGGTTCGTCACTCGCAATGCGTATGATGAGGACATATATACTGACGAGCTGAGAAAGACGAAGAAGATAAAAAACAGAGCCATTTACTGCAGCGCTCCCGATCGAGGGCTTAAATATTTGCTTGAAATGTGGCCTGCAATAAAAGCAGAGGTACCTGATGCGAGTCTCGTTGTAACTGGCAGCTATGCTCTTTGGGGTACGTCTGACGAGGAAAATAAGCGGATCTTCGCCGATATTTATTCAATGGCTGACAAAACCGATGATGTTCAAATTCTCCAGAGGGTTTCCAAGCAAGAACTCTCAAAACTTCAGGTAGAAAGTGAGGTCATGCTGTATCCTACGGATTTCAACGAGATGTTTTGTATAAGCGCCCTCGAGTGTTTTGCTGCTGGAACGCCGATTATTTCTTCCAAAAGAGCCGCGATGATTGAACGAGTGGAAGAAGGTAAAACAGGATTTCTTATCGATGGAGATCCGAAAAACCTTGATTGTAAAGAACGATTCATTGCAACCGCGGTGAGATTTTTGAATGATGAAAAGATGAAACATGAATTCTCAAAAAATACTCTTCGTTCTTCTGCGAAATTAAATTTCGATAATCTTGCTCGGGAATGGGAAATTGAATTAATGAAGCGCCTTGAAATATGAAAGTGGCAATCGGAGTATGTGCGAGGAACGAAGAGGCATGCATTATCCAGACATTGGATTCAATCCTTGTGTCCGCAGCGAGGATTGAGAACCTAGATTGGTCGCTTTTCGTGTGTGCGAACGGATGTACTGACACCACTGTCGATCTCGTGAGAAGCTGGTGGAAGGGAAATCCCGGCTGTAAAGGCACTCTTGTTGTTTTGGATCAGGCGAATTTAGTCGAAGCTCAGAGGGAAATCGTAAATATTTCAAAAGCCGCAGGATATAGCTCTATTATATTTTTCGATGCGGATGTAGTAGTCGATCCTCTCTGTATAGGTGCATTATTGAACGCTGCTCAAGCGGATGAAGTTCAGGCTGTTTATGCAGTTTCAGTACCGATTACGAGAGACAAGCGGACTCTTATCGAGAGGGCTTTGAACCAATACGATCTCTCATCCTCTGTTTTCACTGAAAGGAAACATCTTCATGGTCGGGGCTTCCTGATTAAGGACTGGTATATTCCCATGACAAGTCCCAAGCTTGTGGCTGATGATATGTATCTCTCTTTTTCCCTGCTTAAAAAATATGGTCCTCAGTCAATAAAAAAAGTCCCTTCAGCAAAAGTTTATTTCAGACAGATAATTTCTTTTACGGACTTTTACAAGGCCTATCGTCGAAGGAGTATAGAATTAAATAAATGTCTTGCGCTATTCCCTGAATTCAAGCTATTACCGGCAGATCAAATAAATCGCAGGATACTTTGGAAAAAGCTTTTCAGCGAATCGTCCAGACGGCTACTCTTGTGGTTCGTGCTATTCTTCTTTAAATTAGTCTCCCGCATCCGATATGCATTTGAAAAGAATATTTCTGAAGAATGGATACCAACAGATACAAGCAAGAGAACAAAGTACAGACCCATACTGGTCCTTGTGGAGGGTCTTGATTGCTCTGGGAAAAAGACCGTCTCCCGGATACTTCAACAGAAATTTTTGGACGCAGGCATTTCTTGCAGGGTTAATAAAGGCCCTCTGAATTCAAGGGGGTATAGAGCTCTCTCAAGATTAGTGAGCCTATACCCATTCCCAAATGTTATCAGGTCTCTCGTTTACTCGC
Organism: uncultured Candidatus Saccharibacteria bacterium; assembly: GCA_964613715.1. Taxonomy (GTDB): domain Bacteria; phylum Patescibacteriota; class Minisyncoccia; order Phycocordibacterales; family GWA1-40-21; genus Bog-1340. The sequence goes on from CAZTJK010000003.1 coordinate 70,348, forward strand.
TGGAGGGTATTGGGGAAAAAGAATGGTTCCGATATTTTTCGACCCAAGTAGTAGTGCAGATTTCTTCACCATACCGTAATTGGGCGTATGCACATTGCAATAAAAGCCACTTAAGAATCTTTATTTCCCAAAAAATAAAGAGGTTTATTGCGCACTACGATTTCATCTTTTTTCTCACGGCCCCTTACGGTATTCGTCTTCAACGTCATGCAGCGCAAGTTTCTTCGGGTGAGAATCCGGACCACATTGAAAAAAGATTTTTTGGAGAACAGAAGTTTAATGAAATGGAATTTATTCTGAAGAATCTTTTCAAAGTATCTAACCCAATTGATGCTGAATTTGACAGTTCGATCCAATCATCGGTAGCTATCGCTACGGATATTTTTTCACGCGTTGTTATAAAAATCCCCAAAACATCAGACATTGTCTAGTATGTCCGGTTCGTAGTTTAAGAGGCAAGTATGGCATGGTATACTCACTTATGTATGTGTGCAAGAAGAAAAACTATGAATAAATCAAATCCAGTCGTACATTTTGAAATGGGATATTTCGATCGTGAGCGGATGAAGAAATTTTACGAGTCTGCATTCCAGTGGAAGATGCAGCAGCTCGGGAAAGAGATGGGGAGCTATGTCGTGGCACAAACAGCAGAGACCGATGCCAATGGCATGGTGAAAACGCCAGGCACGATAAATGGCGGCTTTTATCAGAAAGCAGAGAGCCCGGGTTCTCATGCACCGTCTGTTGTCATTTCCGTTCATGATATTCAGGCGGCAATCAAGGCAGTGAAAGCAGCAGGCGGTAAAATCCTCGGCGCTATGGATCAGTCCGGCAAGCAAAGCATGGAACCACAAATGATACCCGGCGTCGGCCTCTGGATTTCTATCGAGGATACTGAAAAGAATCGGGTAAGTATGTTGCAGCCGCTTGCCGGCAAATAAAATTATATGCATTGGAATCACGAGTATCATCCGACTCCGTTTATCCGCGCCGTGCAATGGATTCTACTCATCTTGATCATTGTCGGCATTGTGCTTTTGCTTACTCAAACGCTCTGGCTTGCAAAACTCACCAGCTATCTTTTGTCGCATGGATGGTAATGCGCTATACTTGAAAATATGAGATACCAAAACAAGGCTAAGAAAATAAAAATCATCGAGCGCATCGCTGAAGAGAAATCAAAACTGGACAAGGCGAAACTTTCGCAGAAGAATCTGCGCAAGAGCAGATAAATCATGCGTGAGCGCACGGAAATTTATATCAGAAATATCACCTTCGGGGTGATCGACAGCCTTGTGTCGACCGTTGGCTTGCTTGCTGGCATCAATATCGGCGGTACGGGGCGGCAGGTCATCATACTCACTGGCATCGTCTATGCTTTCGTAGAAGCTTTTTCTATGGCGGTCGGCAGCTTTCTTTCCGAGCAGTCTGCCGAAGAATACCAAGTGAGCGGGGAAGTGGAGAATACCAATGCATTCCTGTCTGCTGTCGTGATGTTCGCGTCATTTGTCATCGCATCCTGCATTCCGATACTGCCGTATGTCTTTTTTCCGCTCGCGTCCGCATTTTGGTTCTCGATATTCTTTTCGATCATCGCACTTTTCCTCGTCGGCCTTATCGCAGCAAAAGTCTCGCATGTGCGCCTCATCAAGCATGCCGCAAAAATGGCGCTTCTCGGCGCGCTTGCGATCGCAATCGGCGTCATCGTCGGCAAATTCGTGAAAGTTTCCTGACCCTGTTTACGGGGTGTATAATAGCCCCATGATACTTTTGCTTCTATCTTTCACTGCGGGTATTCTCACCGTCCTTGCGCCGTGTACAATCGCGCTCCTACCCGTGATTGTTGGCGGTACGATGAGCGGCGAACATAATACACGCAGGACCATTGTGGTCACATTGTCTCTTGGTCTCTCTGTCATCCTATTCACCCTACTGTTGAAAGTAAGTACGGCGTTCATTATGGTGCCCGAATCCTTCTGGCAAATTATTTCCGGCGCGATTATCATATTTCTCGGTCTCTCGATGCTCATTCCGGCGCTTTGGGAGAATATTCCGCTTGTGGGGGCGCTCAATCGTTCTTCGAATAAACTTATCGCCGAAGGCTATCAGAAACAGAGCGTATTTGGCGATATCATCATGGGTGCCTCGCTCGGGCCCGTATTCTCAAGCTGTTCGCCGACCTATTTTCTGATTCTTGCCACTGTCTTGCCGAAAAGTCTTGCTGAAGGTCTCTTGTACCTTTTTGTCTACACCTTTGGCCTGTCCGGAATGCTTTTTGTTGTTTCTATTGCCGGACAACGGCTGCTTGAAAAGCTCGGCGTAGCGAGCGATCCCAAAGGGCTCTTCAAGCGTATTATTGGCGTCATTTTTCTTGTTATTGGGGTGCTTATCGCGTTCGGCTATGAGCGGAATCTCGAGCTGTCGCTTATTAACAGTGGGTTTTTTGATGTGACCGGCATCGAGCAGAAGCTGCTTGAAGCGCATCCGATTGCTTTCAGCCCCACATCTTCTTCAACAGCTCTCGTTTCCACTACATCGGCAAGTACGAGCGAAGCATCATACGTCAAGGATGCGATGATGCGGATTGCGGCAAAAAGCATGCAGTATCAGAAAGCGCCAGAGATCGTAAATCCAAGCGCATTCATCAATACGGATGGGCAGCCAATCACCTTCGGACAGTTCCGCGGCAAGAAAGTCGTGCTCGTTGATTTCTGGACCTATAGCTGCATCAACTGTCAGCGCACCCTGCCGTATTTGCGGGCTTGGTATGACAAGTACAAGGATCAGGGGCTTGAAATAGTCAGTATTCACACACCGGAATTTGCATTCGAGAAAGTAGAAAGCAATGTCGAGCAAGCGGTGAAGGCCGACAATCTGAAATATCCGGTCGTCATGGACAATGACTATGCGACCTGGAATGCATTTGCAAACCAGTATTGGCCAAGAAAATATCTCATCGATATCGACGGCTTCATTGTCTACGATCATATCGGCGAAGGGAATTATGCCGAGACGGAAGCTGCGATCCAGAAAGCGCTTACCGAGCGCGATGATGTGCTTGCTGCGACGACAACAAATTTAAGCGGCACTGTCTTGCCGAAAGACGTGATACCGATGAACGCGACGCAAGTCGGTAGTCCGGAAACTTATTTTGGCTCAGCGAGAAACAAATATCTTGCAAATGGCTCGCCTGGTAGGGCAGGCATGCAGAACCTTACATTGCCAGCGGCCTTCGATGTAAACAGGCTCTATCTTTCCGGTGCATGGAATTTTGCGCCAGAATATGCCGAGTCCACTGCGGGCGCGATTATCGTATACGAATACAGCGCAAAGAATGTTTATTTCGTGGCGAGTTCTGCTTCGGGCGCAAAGCTCCTGATCACGGTGGATGGCAAGGCGCCGGGCGCACTCGCAGGGAAAGACGTATCTCCCGATGGTCAGGCAATCATACAAGCCAATACGCTCTATGAGCTCGTGCATGGCGCTGGCTACGGCACGCACATGCTCCGTATCGAAGTACAAAGCGGCACGCTCGACGCCTATACATTTACATTCGGATAATCGGCTCGGCGCATCTGCTATACTATGCATATGCAAACAATAACCCCGTTTCTATGGTTTGACAGCACAGCAGAGGATGCAGCGAAATTTTACGTATCTATTTTCAAAGATTCCAAGCTCAGTGCTATTTCCCGCTACGGAAAAGAAGGCTTTGAAGTGCATGGCCAAAAGGAAGGCACGGCAATGACGGTCGAGTTTCAGATTGCGGGACAGCCATTCACGGCACTCAATGGCGGCCCGGCATTCAAATTTACCGAAGCTGTTTCATTTCTCGTACATTGTAAAAATCAGGCGGACGTCGATTATTATTGGGAAAAGTTAGGAGCGGGCGGAGATCCGAAATCCCAGCAATGCGGCTGGCTGAAAGACCGATTCGGGCTTTCATGGCAGATCGTGCCGGATGTGCTCGGCAAGCTGCTTGCTGACAAGGATGCGGCAAAATCCGGCCGGGTAATGGCGGCGATGCTCCAAATGAAAAAGATCGATATCGCCGCGCTTGAAAAGGCGTACAAAGGATAGATATGAAAACAGAAATCGCGGTATTCGGCGGCGGATGTTTCTGGTGTACGGAAGCGGTTTTCAAAATGATGAAAGGTGTTTCGGCGGTAGCGCCGGGGTATGCGGGCGGCACGACGAAACATCCGACCTATGAAGAAGTATGTATGGGCGATACGGGCCATGCGGAGGTCATACGCATCGAATATGATCCGACCGCTGTAAAGTATGAAGATCTACTCACCGTATTTTTTGGCAGCCATGATCCGACAACATTGAATCGCCAGGGGAATGATGTCGGTACCCAATATCGATCGGTCATTTTCTACACGACATCCGAACAGAAGGCGAAAGCAGAAACATTCATCGCCGGTATCAATGCATCAAGCAAGCTCGGCAAGCCAGTCGTGACCGAGGTGGTACCGCTCGACGTTTTTTATCCTGCGGAGAATTATCACAAGGATTACTTTGCCAAGAACCCGAACAATTCCTACTGTGCGCTCGTCATCAATCCGAAACTCGAGAAGGTACAAAAGCAATTTGCCAGCTTATTAGACAAAAATAAAATCCATGGATAACAAGAAGCAGCCGATGCCGAAAACTGATACCGAATGGAAGCAGAAGCTTTCAGCGGAAGCGTATCAAGTCCTGCGCGAGAAGGGAACGGAAATGCCGTTTTCAGGACGCTATGTCCATGAAAGTGCGACGGGTACCTATAATTGCTCCGCATGCGGCAATCCGCTCTTCGCATCGGACGCGAAATTCGACTCGGGTACCGGCTGGCCGTCATTTGATACGGCATTGCCTGGCGCGGTGAAGCTCACGCCTGACGATACGCACGGTATGCATCGGACGGAAGTGACCTGTGCTCGCTGCGGCTCGCATCTTGGCCATGTATTCGATGACGGCCCCACCGCGACGGGAAAGCGCTATTGCATGAATTCGATCTGCCTCGACCTTGAGAAGAAATAAGGGCACGGTAAAAGGCGCGGCCGCTTTGCGGCCGCGCCTTTATGCTATTTCAGCACTTGCCTGCACCGCATTTTTATTTTCAAACGTATAAAGAGAGCAATACCTGCTTGCAATCCGTAGTATACTAAATACCTATGAAGAAAATCATCCTGTCATTTTTATTCATCGCCGGCTTTGCAGGTTATGTTGTCTATCGCACTATCGGTGGGCATGCGATCGATATGCCGGCAGCATCGTCGTCGGATACGCAAACGAGCGCCTCCAAAGAGACGATCAATATCCCGCCGACCGCATCAGGCAATAAGAATCCAGGCACGAGTGGGCATCAAAATACCGGTTCGACGAGCACGGGAGGCGCTACGCCTCCGCCAGTGGCTAGCCAGTACAAAGATGGCACCTATACCGGCTCTTTTGAAGATGCTTTTTATGGCAATCTCCAGGTTGAGGCGATCGTCGCAAGCGGCAAGCTTGCTGATGTGAAATTCCTCAAATATCCGGATAGCGCTGGCAATACGCTCGAGATCAGCTATCGCGTTATGCCGATACTTGCGTCAGAAGCCGTGAAAATCCAGGACGCCAAGGTGGATATCATTTCCGGTGCAACGCAGACATCCGAAGCCTTCCAGAAATCGCTCGGGAGCGCGCTTGCCCTTGCTCGCAATTAAATCGGCGTATGAAAGAGACGCGGATCATCATGGGGATGCCGGTCACGATACATCTCGTCGATGCGTCTGCCACTATGGAGGATTGCGAGAAGATTTTTGATTATTTCCGCTCGGTCGACGAGCGGTTCAGCACCTATAAGACGACAAGCGAGATTTCCGCGATAAACCGCGGCAGTGTGAAGCTTGCTGACGCGAGCGACGAGATGAAAGAAGTATTCCATCTTGCAGAGGAGACGAAGCGCATCACGAATGGCTATTTCAATATCCAAAAGCCTGACGGCAGCTTCGATCCATCAGGCCTCGTCAAAGGCTGGGCGATACACAATGCCGCCAAACGTATTCGTGCGGCAGGATTTCATAATTATTTCGTCGATGCTGGCGGCGATATTGAAGTCGGCGGGAAAAACGAGGCGGGAAAGGCCTGGTCCGTCGGCATCCGCGATCCATTCGATGAAAATTATGCCCGCATCGTGAAAGTGGTCTATCTCAAGGATGGCCAAGGCATCGCGACGAGCGGCATTACCGTCCGTGGCCAGCATATTTGGAACCCGCATGACAAGGAAAATAAACCGATCATTGGTATAATGAGCGTGACCGTGATCGGGCCGAATATTTACGAGGCAGATCGTTTCGCCACCGCAGCATTCGCGATGGGAACGAAAGGCATCGCATTCATCGAGAATCTCGCCCATTGCGAAGGGTATATGATCGATGAGACTGGAGTCGCGACATACACCTCTGGCTTCCTCGATTCCACCAAAGAACTATGATGACCTCTATCGACACACTATTGAATCGGATCACGATGTACCGGCTCACGCTCTATTATCTCTGTGTGCTTGTCATTGCAGCATTTGTGGAAGGCTTCTTCTATCTCGTGCCCGTTTCGCCGTTTTATTTTCTTGCCGGCCTTACGTTCATTGTCATTGTCTCCTTTGTTTCGAATATAATTTTCTCGAAGGTATTCAATGCGCCGACCAATGTCGAGTCTGTCTACATTACCGCATTCATCCTTGCGCTCATCATACCGCCGTTCAAGTCATTTACTGATTTCCGATTCGTTGAATTCGCCTTCTGGGCGGCAATGATCGCGACAGCATCCAAATACATCCTTGCCATCCGGAAAAAGCATATCTTCAACCCTGCCGCCGCGGCGCTCGTCGCCATTGCCTTCACGCTCGGCTTTGCGGCGAATTGGTGGGTCGGCACGGCGGGCATGTTGCCGTTCGTTCTTATTGGCGGATTCCTGATCGTGCGCAAGACGCAGCGCGGCGATCTCGCTCTCTCATTTATGCTCACTGCCCTCGCTATCGTCCTCCTTTTCCGAGTAACGAGCATTTCTGGCCTGTTTGATTATTTGCGCCGAATTGCTCTCGACACACCGTTTTTCTATTTCGCGACCGTCATGCTCACCGAGCCGCTCACGACGCCACCGACGCGGTCACTCCGCATTGCATACGGCATTGTCGTCGGCCTATTTTTTGCGCCATTCATCCATATCGGGCCGGTATATATGACGCCGGAGCTGGCCCTCGTCATCGGCAATGTATTCTCCTATGCCATCGGGCCGAAAATAAAGGCACGCCTGACGCTCGTGAAAAAAACCAGGCTTTCCGACTGGATGGATGATTTCGAATTTTCAAGCGACGAGAAGTTTCCATTCACGCCCGGACAGTATCTCGAGTGGACGCTTGCTCATGCGCCGTCTGACGATCGCGGCAATCGCCGCTATTTCACCATTGCCTCCGCGCCGTCTGAGCCGAACATACACTTCGGCGTGAAATTCAGTGATAAGGGCAGTACCTTCAAGCGCTCGCTCACGGCGCTTCCGATCGGCGGCTCCATCATGGCAAGTGGCCTTGCCGGCGATTTCATGCTGCCGAAAAATGTGAAGGAAAACCTCGTCTTCATTGCCGGCGGCATCGGCGTGACGCCATTTCGCAGCATGGTAAAAGACATGCTCCTTGGCGGGAAGCGCCGCGATATCGTGATGCTTTATTCAAATCAATCAAGCGAAGGCATCGCGTATAAGGAAATCTTTGATGAGGCGAGCGTGAAGCTTTCCATGCCGGTCTTTTATCTCGTGACTCGCGAGGAAAAGCAGCCAGGCTGGCCGGCGAATATGTTCGCGGTCAAAATGACGGGGGATTTCATCAGGCAGCACGTGCCGGACTATCTCGACCGCACCTTTTATATTTCTGGTACCCATGAAATGGTCGTCGGCCTTGAGCATGACCTTCGCACGATCGGCGTGAAAAAGCGCCGCATCAAGAAGGACTTTTTCCCGGGATTCGTATAATTTTGCTATACTGGTGCATATGCTGCAGCAAGATCTCATCAATCTCGACGAGTGCGTTCTGAATGCTCTTGATCTTTTCATCAAGAAAGGACTACCTGCATTTCCCACAATAGATTTCAAGCGGCCGCTCATTGTCGGCAGCGGGAACGCCGCAGTGACCGGGCGAATTCTCTTTCGAGAGACCGATGCGGTATTTGCCGATGAAAGCGATTATACGCAAAAGCTTAAAGCTATTCCTGCAATAGATGGTGCGGTTATCATTTCCGCCTCCGGTGGCAAGCATGCGCCGATTATTGCTACAGAACTCAAATCGCGCGGCTTAAAAACGATTCTTCTGACGAATACCAAGGATTCGAAAGCAGGGACAATCGCCGATACTGTCGTCGTATTTCCAAAAAATCCGGAGCCGTATACTTACAATACGTCCACCTATCTTTCCATGATCCTTGCTAAGACGAAAGAGGATCCGAAAGCAATTCGTACTCGCATTGAATCGCTCGCAAAGGAATTGCCGCAAGATCTTGGCTCGTATAGCGCCTATTACATTATCATTCCAAACGAATTTGAGCATGTCCGCGATATGTTTCTGACGAAATTCGACGAGCTGTTTGGTCCAAATCTCGTCGGCCGCGTGTTTACGCCAGACGAGACAAAGCATGCAAAGACTGTCGAGCCGTCCGATAACGAGCTTTTCATTTCTCTCGGCTACGATAACCGCATCTTTGGCAAAAAGCGCCTGAACACCGCTCTGCCGCCGGATGCCGGCTACGCCATGCTCATTGCCGTCGGCTATTTCATTATCGGAAAAATCCAGGCCGCAAAACCGCCGTATTTCAAGGAGAATATCGAAGCATACGTGCGTGAAGCATCGGATATTTTTGGCGAAAAGCTCTCCGTTATCGTAGAATAGCTGTATGATCGAGAACGCAACTATCGTCATCATGGGTGCAAGCGGCGACCTTGCCAAGCTCAAGCTCATTCCGGCCGTCTATATGCTTTTGAAAACAGGCCGAATCGGATCGGTCCGTGTCATTGGCACTGCGTCCTCTGAGCAAAATGCCGCCAGCATTCTCGCCGAAGCGAAATCGAATATTAAAAATTGTGATGAAGCAGTCTGGCAGCAGCTTACAAGCGCATTTTCCTACCGCAGAGTGAATTTCAATGAGCTTGCCGATTTTCCGGCGCTCAAAGCCGATATTGAAAGCTTTGAGCAGGGGAATGCAAAAGCAGTGCGGCTGTTCTATCTTGCGACGCTACCCGAGCATTTTGAGGCGGCAAGCATGCATCTTGCCAAATCAGGCATTGTCGGGAAGGGCAATCCGCTGGATCGCATCGTGTATGAAAAGCCATTTGGATGGGATCTGGCATCTGCGAAGAACATCAGCAGCACGATCCTGAAGTATCTCGATGAGAAGAATCTCTATCGAGCCGATCACTATCTCGGCAAGGAGCTCGTGGCGAATATTGCCCTCTTGCGCTTCACGAACCGTATTCTTGAGCCGCTCTGGAGCCGGCGCGATATCGACTCTGTGCAGATCATCCTCGATGAGAATTTTGGCATCAAAAATCGCGGCAAGTACTATGACCGCTATGGCGCGGTGAAGGACATCCTGCAAAGCCACGCACTGCAGGTGCTTGCACTGCTTGCTATGGAGTCGCCGAAAGCCTTGCAGGGGGATTATATACGCACTGAAAAAGCGAAGGTGTTGAAAAAGACCAGGATTGCAGATGCTATGCTCGGCCAATATGACGGCTATCTGGCTGAGCAATATGTCGCGCCTGGCTCGAAAACAGATACATTTTTTGCCGCAAAGCTTTTTGTAGACAATGCCCGCTGGAAAGGCGTGCCATTCTTCATTCGCGCAGGAAAAAATCTTGAGAAAAAGCAAACCGTCGTGCATATGCGCTTCAAGGAAGTGGATTGCCTACTGTCGAAGACCTGCCCGTCGGATTCCAACTATCTTTCCATCCATATCGATCCGAACGACGGCTTCGGCTTCGAGATCAACTCGAAAGCTGAGACCGGGGATTATGAAATACAGACTATCGATCTCGAGTACGATCACCAGATGCATGCGGGCGAAATAGATGCATATGCCGTCCTCATGCTTCAGGCACTCCGCGGCGAACAATCCTTTTTCATTTGCCGTGACGAGATCGAATATTCCTGGAAGATTACTGACGTGATTTCAAAAGAAAAAACACCTCTATTTTCATACGCAAAAGGAGCTCTGCCGAAAGAGCTCGACGCCTGGAGCCAGAAAAATAAGGTATACTGGAAATCATGAACAAGCCGAGATTGACCGTGTTCGGGTTGGGGCGCATGGGCGGGCAGATCGTGAAGCGACTGCACGCGAATGGCTTTCCCGTCTGTGGGTGGAATCGCTCGGAAGGGCATGTGGCAGAGGTGAAGAAATCTGGCGCATTCGCCACGACCGATCTGGCACAGGCTGTCACGCACCTTACTGATACGCCGAGAATTTTCTGGATCATGTTGCCGCATGCGATCGTTGATGATTTCCTTTTTGGAAAAGAGCATCTTGGCGGCGTGCTTGCGAAAGGGGATATCGTCATCGATGGTGGTAATTCCTTCTATAAAGAAAGCATGGCGCGGGCGGACAAGCTTGCTGCGCAGGGTGTCAGCTTTTTCGATTGCGGTACCTCGGGCGGCGTCTGGGGCGAAAAGAACGGCTTTGCGCTCATGGTGGGAGGGGACAAGAAAGCCTGGCCAGCAATCGAGCCGATCATCAAGGCGCTTTCGGCGGGTGACAACTATGCATATCTTGGTCGTGCGGGTGCAGGACACTTCACGAAGATGGTGCACAATGGCATCGAATACGGCATGATGGAGGCGATTGCCGAAGGATATGGCATTCTCCATGCAAGCCCATTCAATCTCAATCTCTCCGATGTGACGCGCATCTACCAGCAAGGGTCTGTAGTGCGCAGCTGGCTTGTCGATCTCTGCCGCGACATCTTCGATCATGAGGATATTGCGAAAACAAGCGGCTTGATCGACTCGACCGGAGAAGGGGAATGGACAGTGAAGACCGCTAAAGAACTCGGCGTGGATGCTCGCGTGATCGCAGACTCGCTCGCCGTGCGCGAAGAGTCGAAAGCTGCAAAACAGCAAGGCAAATTCTCGAATAAAATCGTTGCGCTCATGCGGAAAAAGTTCGGCGGGCACGCAACACACTGAAATTATCAACATTATTTCTTTACACTCCTCTCCTGCGCGCTATACTATGCGCAGAAATGGCAAAGGGCACGAAACAGAAAATAATGGGCGGGCATTATATTCTCGATTTTTTCGGCTGCGATACCAAGCAGCTCAATTCGCTTGATTTTTGGAAGAAGAATCTCACTGGCGCTGCCAAAGCTGCCGATATGCAGATCCTGAAGACGCATTTCCACAAGTTCGAGCCGCATGGCCTGACCGGCTTTCTCCTTCTTTCCACCTCGCATATTTCCATCCATACCTGGCCGGAGCACAAATACGTCGCGTGCGATGTTTTCAGCTGTTCCACGGATGAATACACCCGCAAAGCCGTCAATTTTCTCAAGAAAAACCTTAAGCACGCAAAATGCGAGATGGAATATGTCGATCGGGGGGAGATAGGGTAATACTTATACGAGCCGTGCTTACTTTATGTTATACTAATCGGACATACCTATGAAAACAGAAAATTTCGGCGAACACTTCATGCTGGACGGCTATTTTGGGGACAAGAAAAAGCTCAATGACAAAAACCTCGTTCTTCGCTGCATCAATGAATTAGTAACAGAGCTCGATATGCATAAGCTGATCGAACCAGTAGTGCTTTTTGCTCCTGGGAATGACCAAAAAGACCCCGGAGGCTGGAGTGGTTTCGTCATCATTGCAGAGAGTCACATCAGTATCCATACCTTCCCGGAGCGCGGTTTCGTGAGCGTCGACACCTATTCATGCAGGAACGGCATGGATACCGGCTTGATCGAGCGCTATCTTACCAAGGCCTTTGATCTCAAAGAAACTGAGAGACATTTCGTAAAGCGCGGTACAAAATATCCGGTAGAGAATATTTAATATATGGATACAAAATCAAAAATACTTTTATGGACGATGCTCGGGATTATCTCGATTTCCATTGCTGTTACATATTATCGTTATATAGTTATTCGGGATTTTGAAGTGATAAATATATCATCTTCGAATTAATGACCTCATTTCCAGAAATAGCCGGTTTTGCTGCAGGAGTTGTTTCTCTCATTTCTTACATTTTCTATTATCGTTCTATTTTTCGGCGACAAACTATTCCAAATAGAGTTACCTGGTTTTTATTGACTATCGTCAATATCTTGATTTGTACAAGTTATTATGCACTTGGTGCACGCGCCACCTTATGGATACCATTAAGTTACCTTGTCGGATGCTTTGGTATTTTTATTTTATCTTTGAAATATGGTGAAAAAAAATGGACCCGGTTCGATCTCATTTGTCTTTCAGGAGCAGCCATCAGCCTTCTTGTTTGGGTTCTGTCAGCAAATGCTCTGCTAAGCTTATTGCTCAATATACTTATTGATTTTTTTGGTATTTTGCCAACCATACGTAAAGTATATTTATATCCTCGTACTGAAGCATTTTTTCCTTGGCTCCTAGTATGTATTGCAAGCGTTCTCAATATGTTTGCTATTACTGAATGGCGTTTTGCAATCTGGATATATCCAGCCTACCTCCTCATTTTCAATGCGATAATTGCTGGTTGTATCAAATTCCGAAGATCTATGTGAGTTTTTTTGTCTGTAATCCCATCCGCTCAAAATACTCTTTATCAAAATCATTATAATTGCACAGCAATTCTTCGCCTGGCTGTATATCTTTCATGGCAGTATCTTCATCAGGAGTCGATTTAATATTTCTTTTACTTGGATCCTCGGAGTGATTGATATATCGCTGATTATCGGCGCATAACACATATTTATTGATACTCTGATCAAAATAGGTAAACCATTTCATGAATTCTTGGGCTACCGTCGGCATTTTTCCTATCTCTTCTTTTGAATATGCAGGATCGAAGGAAGATACATATCTGAATGTTGTTGTTCCTTTTGGGATGAATTGATCTGCGAAGAGCCCAATGCCGTGGATAGTGCTCGGTCCGATCTTTGTTTTAACGAGAAGCATGGGCTGCCGTGTTATACTATTTTTGATAGTATAGTATGCCAATAAAGGAAAGACAAGAATGCAACAGGTAACACTTCAATTCCTCTATAAGAAGGTTTTTAATTTCTGCACTACATATGGTGCAGTAAACAAGCTCGAGCAGGATCTTAAAAAATCAAAAGATCACGGATTCAACACTCTCAATATTTCCAAAGATGGCCTGCGGCTCATTGATGCCGTTCATTGTATTTATGACAAGCGCCGAACATTATTTTTTCTGCATGAGATAGAAACTTTTATATCGAGAGGTATGCATGTTATCGAAGCGGGGATTGGTACTGGCATACTTTCTTTTTTTGCAGCTCTCAAAGGAGCAACGGTATCTGGCTTGGAAATTAATAAAAAGACATTACATCTCGCGAAAGACATTAAATTTTTTCTAAAAAAGGAAAAAATATTACCGAATAATGAACCGCAACTCCTGCTCAAGAATGCCATTACCGGATCTTTTTCTGAAAAAGCTGATGTATTGATCAATGAAAACCTTTATACAGGTATGTTTTTTGAAAAACAGGTGCAAATTAATAATAATTTACTTCAATATCTGAAACCAAATGGTATTGTGATTCCGCAACAGATGGATTCATTTATTATCCTGGCAAATACTCAACTACCACCCCAAACGAAACATAAACAACTATTTGTCCCACAACCTGAACGAGATGTAACTTTTGTTGTAGTGCCTTTATCAAAACCAAGCAAGTATGATTCGCTCTCATTTCAACATAAGATGCCTTTGCGAACTGCTACCGATATACTCATCCCAATACAAAAGGCAGGCACTATAAATAGCGTCATAATTTATAGCGAAGTTATCATGCCGAGCGGAGTTGTAATCGGAAGAACTGATACTATTTTTTTGAATAGCGATATTATTATTGCTGTTCAACCAACTATAAAAGTAAAAAAAGGTGATAGAATAAAGCTGCACATCTCTTATGCATATGGGGCGAAACCGCAAACTATGAATATCCGCATGCAGTTGTCACATACACTACAATGATACATCCTATCGCATACTGCGCTTTTGAGGGGGCAAAATGGCTGTTATTCGGCCCTAATGTACCAAATATCATTTACTATTCACATATTCCCAATATTGTCATTTCTGTCATATTGGGGCTTTTTATTTTATTCCAAAATAGAAAAAGCCTCCCTAACAAGATTCTTTTTTGGATGATCCTCGCATTTGAGGCCTGGGTGTTCTTTGCACTAGTTTTTTGGGCGACGAACAGGAGCGATGTAGTCATGTTTGCTTGGCTTATGGATATTCTCGTTGAGCCGCTTGTCTATATAGCTGCCTTCTACATGCTCTATGTATTAATTGAGAAGAAGGATATTTCATTCGGGATGAAATTATTACTGAGCCTGATTTATCTGCCAATTCCTCTCTTATTGCCTACACCCTATACGCTTGCCTCGTTTGATGTTTCGACATGCCTCGCGAATGAGTCAGTGTATTCATACTATTCATATTTCGTTGAAATTCTTATGTTCGTTTGGGTTATTGTATTTGCCGTGCATCGGTATGTAAAAGCTATCGATAAAGATTTGAAAAAGGAAGTTCTGTATATTTCTTTGGGCACAGTCTTGCTGCTTTTCGCATTTGGTTGGGGCAATATAATTGGTAGCTTTAGCGATAACTGGCAGCTTGGTGATTACGGACTTTTTGGTATGCCAATATTCACGTTCTTTCTCGCGTATACGATAGTGAAGTTTAAAGCATTCGATATAAAACTGTTAGGCGCACAAGCCCTTGTCTGGGGTCTTGTAGCGCTTATCGGCTCGCAATTTTTTTACCTGAATGATTCGCCGTTGTCGGTTAAAATCCTGACCGCTATCACTCTTGTGATCGCAAGCATGCTTGGTCTCGTGCTTGTTCGGAGTGTGAAGCGAGAAGTTGCGCTGCGAGAAGAATTACAGAAGGCAAACGCCGGCCAGGAAAACTTGATTCACATCATGAATCATCAAATCAAGGGGCATCTTGGTATCGCCAAAAATGTGTTTGCCGAACTGTTGACGGGGGATTATGGCGATATGCCCGATAGCGCAAAGCCAGTGATTCAGAAGGGTCTTGATGAGACAGATAGTGGTGTGCGATATGTAACTGACATCCTGCGTGGGGCGAGCGCGGAAAATGGAACCTTGCCGTATGATATGCACCCGATAGACTTCAAAGGGATTCTTTCGGAGGTTGCAGCAAAGGAAAAAGATGTTGCGGAGAAGAAAAATCTCAGCTTCAACCTGGATATTGATGACGGTGCATATACGATCATGGGCGATGCGGTACAGCTTGGCGAAGCTATCAAAAACCTGCTCGACAATTCGATTTACTACACGCCGTCAGGCAGCATTTGGATCAACCTCGTTGGCGGAAACGGAAAGCTCACGTTGTCGGTCAAAGATACTGGAGTCGGCGTGAAGGCCGAAGATGCGCCGAAGCTTTTTAAGGCTGGTGGCGTCGGCAAGGATTCGATCAAGGTCAATGTCAAAAGCTCTGGCTATGGCCTGGCATTCGTGAAGGGCGTGATCGAGGCGCACAAAGGCAGGGTCTGGTTCGAATCGGCGGGAGAAGGGAAGGGTTCGACATTCTTTGTAGAATTGCCATTATATAAAAACGCATGAAGCAAAAAATCATTCCATATCTGCCTATGATCGCCTGGGCCGTCGCATTTATCGCAACCTGCGGCAGCCTTTATTTCAGCGAGATCCGCCATTTCCCGCCATGCGTCCTATGCTGGTACCAGCGCATTGCCGTGTATGCATCAATGATTATTCTTCTTGTCGGTGTTTTACGAAAAGATAAAAATGTCCCGTATTATGTGCTGCCATTGACCACGATCGGCACGCTCATTTCTATTTTTCATAATCTTTTGTACTACAAGCTTCTTCCAGAAAGTGCTGCGCCATGCCAAGCCGGCATTTCCTGTACGACGCAGTTTGTCGAGTATTTCGGTTTTGTGACTATCCCGCTCATGTCGCTTGCCGCGCTCCTGACAATCACGATTTCCATGTATCTGTATCTGCGATATACTAGGAGCCATGACTAAGGAAGCAAAATTCATTCTCGGTATCGCTGGCATCGTCATTCTCGGCATGCTCGTGCTCATGGCAGTTTCGCCGTCGCAGTCATCGATGAATATCGATCTGTCCCGCCTGGTACGGCCCGACAGCCACATGACCGGCACGACGACCGCGAAAGTCACCATCGTCGAATTCGGCGATTACGAGTGCCCGGCATGCGCTGCGGCGAATCCCGTGATCGACGAGCTGATAAAGGTATACGCGACAAATACTGCGGTCAATATCGTCTATCGCAATTTTCCGCTCTCGCAGCATGCAAATGCGATGATTTCAGCCGAAGCCGCAGAGGCAGCAGGAGCACAAGGGAAATACTGGCAGATGCACGATATGCTTTATGCGCGCCAGGGCGACTGGGCGGAAAGCGCTGATCCGACGAACATATTTGCCGGATATGCAGCCGAGCTTCGGCTTGATCTGAAGAAATTCAAGGCTGATCTTGCATCCCATACCTACGAAAATTTCATTCGTGCCGATGAGAATGACGGCACTTTCTTGAATGTTGCCTGGACGCCGAGCATCTATATCAACGGAACACTTCAGAAGCAGATACCGACACTCGATGAGTTCAAGGCCGCTATCAATGCATTGCTTGCGCGATAGCGCCTAGTGTCTTCTATTTTCTGTTATAATGGTCGCATGAAAAAAGCCATTATCATCTTGTGTATCCTTCTCGGGTTTGCAGTGATTGCTGCTCTCGTGTTCGATTGGGGACGGCAACCGGTACCGTTTGCCGGAGGGGATACGGTAGCATCTTCCACTGCCGACATGCCGATCATTGTGACGAGTCCTTTAGACGGTGCGACCGTAACAAATCCAATCCATATTCGTGGAAAGGCTCGTGGCACTTGGTATTTTGAAGCATCATTTCCGGTCGAGCTTGTTGATTCTGCCGGCGCTATCCTCGCATCGGGTCCTGCGCATGCAGAAAGCGACTGGATGACGAGCGATTATGTCGATTTCACAGCCGATCTTACATATCCGGCCACATCGACCGGCCGCGCACTTCTTGTACTGAAGAATGACAACCCGTCGGGCGATCCGGACCGGGACGTATTCAAGTTCGTGACGGTCATTCTGAAATAATTGCCGTGAAAAATCTCCTGAAATTCAGCCGTTCGTCGCTCTTCATTCTCTACGTCATCAGCTTCGTATTCACCTTTACGGGCTCTTTGCCATACTATATCAATTCGAGCTTTCTCTCCGGCCTGACAAGCGAACGGATCATGTCGGTCATCTATGCCGTCGCTTCTGCGCTCGTATTTTTGAGCTTCATCTATGCGCCGGCATTTTTCAAGAAATACGGCAATTACAAGACGACATCTATTCTCGCCATATTGAATATCGCCGCGCTCTTCGGCCTGGCACTTACAAAGAATCCTTACGTCATTCTTCTCTGTTTTTTTGCCAGCTATTTCGCAAGCACGGTCATTGCCCTCTGCCTCGATATTTTCGTCGAGCATAATTCTCCCGATAGCGATACGGGCGAGATACGGAGCGTGTATCTGACCGGCATCAATATCGCCTGGCTTGTCTCGCCATGGCTCTCGGGCCTCATCGTCGGGACGGGATCCTATGGCCGGGTTTATCTGACCGCCGCACTCGTCATGATTCCGACAACGCTCATGATCATTACAAATCTCAAGGGGTTCAAGGATGCCGAATATAAGACAGTGAGCTTTGTCGCGACGATCCGCGAAATCTGGAGCACCAAAGACATCCGCAATATTTTTGCGACAAATTTTCTTTTGCAGTTTTTCTTTGCCTGGATGGCTATTTATACGCCGATTTATCTCAACAAGTACGTCGGTTTCGATTGGGTGACGATCGGCCTGATCTTCACGATCATGCTCGCGCCATTCGTATTCATCGAGATGCCGGCAGGGGAGCTTGCGGATAAGAAATATGGCGAAAAAGAGTTGCTGTCTATAGGCTTTGTGGTGATGGCGATCGCGACGGCATTTATCCCACTTGTCGATGGCGCGAATTTCTGGATCTGGGCGCTCTTGCTCTTCATGACGCGCGTTGGAGCTGCGATTGTGCAAGTGATGTCCGACGTCTATTTTTTCAAGAAAACAAGCGATGCCGATGTGCACCTCATCAGTATGTATCGCCTGATGGCGCCACTTGCGTATGCTGCCGCACCGGTCGCCGCATTTGCATTTCTTGCCTTTTTCAAGATCGAATACTTGTTCTTCGCGCTCGGCTTCCTGATGCTCTTCGGGCTTACCTTCAGTATTTCAATCAAGGATACGAAATAATAAAAAGCGGCCTCGCTGTGCGAGGCCGCTTTTTATTATTGTATGATTATACCCCGATAATGACGGGGATGACCATCGGCTTCTTCGCTGTTTCCTGGAAGAGATAGCGGCTCACATTGTCCGTGATTGTATCCTTCAGGGCGTCGAAATTGATCGGATTGCCGACAGCGCCTTCCTCGATTGTTTTCTTGATGATAAAGCGGGTTTCTTTCAGGAGATCTTGCGAATCCTTCAGATACACGAAACCGCGGGAAATAAGGTCAGGGGACTTGCGCAGCTTACCGGTCGATACATCAAGCGATGCGACGATGACGAACATGCCGTCGGAGGCAAGCATCTGGCGGTCGCGGATGACCACTTCCTGCACATCGCCGATCGAGAAGCCGTCAACCATGACAATGCCTGACGGCGCCTTTTCTTTGAGTACGCGAATTTTCGTGCCTTGGTCAAAAATCTCGACGATCGAACCGTTATCCGGCACGACGACATGCTCTGGCTTCATGACGCCGCAGGCGACGGCAAGCTCGGCATGCATCTTAAGCATGTAGTGATGGCCGTGCACCGGCATGAAGAACTTGTGCGGAATCTGCTTCTGCAGCCATTCGAGCTCGCCGCGCTTGCCGTGGCCGCCGGCATGGACGTCAGATTCAGCGTAGGTGATGATGCGGGAATCATGGCGGTAGAGATTGTCTTTGAGGTTGGCTACCGCACGCTCATTGCCCGGGATGACGGATGAAGAGAGGATGATCGTATCGCTTTTCGTCAGGCGGATCTGCTTGTGCGTATTGTTCGACATACGCATGAGTGCGGCGAATTCTTCGCCCTGAGCGCCCGTCGAGAGTACCAGGATCTTGTTCGGTGCGTAATTCTGTACTTCCTCGACCGGCACGATATTCTTCGTATCGGCGAGCTTCAAATACTTGATGACTTCGACATTGTTCTTCATGCTACGGCCTTCGAGCACCACTTTCTTATTGTATTTCTCGGCGATATCGAGGAAGCGAATGATGCGCTCTACCTGCGACGCGAAAGTCGCAATGATGACGCGCGCCGGCGCATTTTTCACGAGCGTATCGATGGTCGAGATGACAACATCTTCGGAAATGCCCCAACCGCTCTTTTCGATGCCGGTCGAGTCCACGAGGAGCATAAGTACGTTCCTGTTCTGGAACAGTTTGTAGTGCTCGATTTCCTCTTCTGCAGGAACAGCATTTGAGTTATTGATGCGCACGTCGCCGGTTGAGACGATATCGCCGACCGGCGTCGAGATGATGATGCCCGTCGATTCTGGAATCGAATGTGTCACGCCGAAGAATTTAATCTTGATATTCTCGGAAATCGGCATGAAATCGGTCGCTGCGTCGATGATCTTGATATTGAGTTCCGGCAGGTGAGGGAATTCACTCTGGCGCTTCTTGATCATGAGTGCGGCGAATTCGCGGGTATAGATTGGCGGATTACCCATGCCTTCCATGACGAACGGAATAGCGCCGATATGGTCCAAATGCCCGTGGGTGATGACGAGCCCGCGTACTTTGTGCTTGTTCTTCTCGAGATATTTCGTGTTCGGCAGCATGTAATCAATACCCGGCGTCTCATCAGTCTTGAACTGGATGCCGGCATCAACGACAATGATGTCATTGCCATATTCGATGGCGGTCATGTTCTTGCCGACCTCTTCGACGCCGCCGAGCGGTATCACACGCACGATACCTTCTGCAATCGGCGGAATGATATGCTCTTTTCGCATTGCTGATTCCGATATCACCTTGCGCATAGCGCCTTTCTTCGGGGCAGGGCGGTTGCGATTATGCCCGTGAGCGCCTCTCCGGCCTCCGCGGCGATGCTCATTTCGTCCATGGCCTCCATGAGCGCCATGCGGAGCGTGATTTCCCTGATCGCCGTCTTTCCTGACAAATGAGAGCTTCTTGCCTTCTTCCGGCCGAGCATCAGTGCTGAACAGCTTTGCATCATCAGCTGAGTAGGAGCGCAACGGCCTTACCGGAACCGGCGAGAATGAGCGGCCTTTTCCATCGCCAAATGGCTGCTGTTGTGGCCGTCCATTATCGCGATTATTGTTAAAACGTGTATTTCGTATCATGGGTATGAAATGATTAATGAATAATTATTGAAATATCTTCCACAGGTTGTTCGTCTCAATATACCAGCTGCCGATGCCGAGGAATCGCTCGAACGGCAGCGTGATAGTCCCGAGCGATACGCCTTTGAGCTTTTCCGGTACGACATAAATGAAGTCCGGGGAATACAGGAACACCGCAGGAACATCTTTTTTGATTTCGCTCGCGAATGTCTGGTAATCGATCATCTGTTGCGCCGCATTTGCCGTCTTGCGCGCATCATCGAGCACCTTGTCCACTTTTGGATTGGCGTACATGGCGATATTGAGCCCCGGATCATTGCGCTGCGATGAATGCCAAAACGCGAAGAAATCCATATCGCGCCCGGTCACAATGCCGTAGAGCAAGGCATCGAACTTTCTTGGGCGGATGACATTTTGCTCCAGATCGCCGAGCTCGAACGGTTTCACATTGACCCGAGCACCGAGCTTTTGCCAATCGTCGCGGATCAGATTCGCGGTTTTGACGAGATCCGGGCTGTTCAAGGTCGTGATATCGACATCGAGCTCGAGCGTTTTCTTCTTACTGACCTGTTTTTCAAGAAAACCGCTCGCCGCATTCTTTTTCCAGCCAGCTTTGGCAAGCACGGCGAGTGCCCCGTCGATATCCTGCATTTCTGCCGCACTCGTCGTGCCCGGCGTAAATCCGGCCGGAATCGGACCATCGATAGCCTTGCCGTATCCGTCAAGCACCGCCTGCACGATCTGATTGCGGTCCACTGCCATATCGAGCGCGGTGCGCACCTCTTTTTGTGCGAGCACTTCAGACTGATTCTGATTGAAGAATACGGCGAACAAGCGCGGCAGGGTTGTTGTTTCAATGACTGTGCCTGCCTGTTTGGCAATATTCTCTGCATCGGCTGGGTCGATCGAATTCATGGCTTGGATATCGCCATGCTTGTATGCATTCACGAGTGTCTGCTCGTCGTGATAGAAGCGCAGGATGAGCTTGCCGATAAACGGTGCGCCGGATGCATACGATGCATTTGGGACGAGCTCGTAATAGGTCGGAATGATCAGCATATTCTTCTGCAACGTCTGCATGGCATGGATCGTATACGGGCCGGAGCCGATCGGTTGGACATTGTACTGCGAAAGGCCGAATTCCTCGGTGCTCAGATTGTTCCACAGGCGCTTCGGCAGAATGCCGACGGTCAGGTTCTCGAGGAAATACGCATACGGCTGTTTGAGGGTGAATTTCACCGTCTTTGTATCGATCACGTCTACCCGCACATCGTAAAATGCCGGGCGCTTCGGGCTCTTGATAGCGCTGTCCTGGATTTTTCCGATGGTGAATTCAATGTCATCGGCAGTTACTTTTTCTCCGTCGCTGAAATGTGCATTCTCCCGCAATAGAAACGTGTATTCGAGGCCATTTTGAGAAATAGTATAGCTTTCTGCGAGATCGGGAGAGAGCGTGCCATCCGGATTCACTTTCATCAATCCTGAATAGACGAGCTCCGTCAAATCCTGATCAACATCGGATACTGCAAGGACCGGATTGATGAAGCGGGGAGACCCCACAATGCCTTCGGTCATGCTGCCGCCATCTGCCGGCACGTTTACCATGAGCGCCCGATTGACTTCTTCGACAATGACAATTCCGGAAACCAGCAAAAGGCCGCCAAGGCCGAAAAATATGATTCGTTCAGACAAGCGAAAATCAGCGACGATTGCCGAAAGCTTCTTGAAAAATTCGACTTCCCAGCGGATATTGAATATTTTTTTCAGACGTTCTTTCACAGTATGTGCGGGTCAAGCCCAGAGCGCGTGCAACGCGAATCGTTATGAGATGAGTAACAGTATGACAATAGTATCACAGGGACTATTCCCGCGCAACGGCTAGCGGTAGAGGAGCGCCATGAATGAGACTGCCGCAAAGAGGATTGCAAGCAGTATCGTTGCATTGAAGCTGAATTTTTCGAAGCCGCGGCGCGAATGATATGCCGCGTTCCAGTTATCGGATGCGCCGAATGCGCCGCCAGCTGAAGAATCCGATTTCTGCAGCAAAATCGCTCCTACCATGAGGATCGCAAGCACGATCTGAATATAGGGGAGTATCGCTATAATACGTGTCATTCCCCGCACTATAGCAGACCGGCCGAAAATATCAAGCATAATCGTTTCAAAAGGAGAGCTTCCATGCTATACTGGTGTCCTTGCAATGCGCAAGACTGCATTGCCTAACCATATACAATATGACATTCAATATTCCATTCATCATCCTTGCTGCGATCGTCGCGTGGGCGATCGTCATCTATAATAAGTTCATCACGCTCATCAATCGGGCGAAGGAAGCCTGGTCGGATATCGATGTACAGCTCAAGCGCCGCTACGACCTTATTCCGAATCTCGTCAGCACGGTCAAAGGCTATGCCACGCATGAATCGGAAGCATTCGAGAATGTGACGAAGGCCCGTGCAGCCGCCATGGGCGCGCAGAATATCGCCGACAAAGGAAAGACCGAGAACATGCTCGCAAGCGCCTTGAAATCGGTATTTGCGATCGCCGAAAGCTATCCGGATCTGAAGGCGAATCAGAATTTCATGTCATTGCAGTCTGAGCTTGCCGATACCGAAGACAAGATCCAGGCGGCCCGCCGCTTTTACAATGGCAATGTCCGCGATCTCAATATTGCGATCGATACCTTCCCATCGAATATCATCGCTCGTACCTTCCACTTCCTGAAGATGGAGCTATTTGCCATCGACGAGGCGGATGCCGCGGCAAAAAAGCCGGTCGAGGTCAAATTCTAGCCGCGCGCCCGCATGGCCACGCTCTACACGCATCAGGATCAAAATATCCGCCGCACCTGGTTTCTTATGGCGGCATTCCTCGTGGTCGTGATCGGCCTCGGCTATTTCATTTCATATTATTATCATAATCCGGGTATTCTTTATATCGCGATCGCATTCAGCATTGTGATGAATATCGGGAGCTTTTGGTATTCAGACAGAATCACCCTGGCGGTATCGCATGCTGTGCCTGCCGACAAGGCGACATATCCGGATCTCTTCCGTGCGGCCGAGAATCTGGCTATCACTGCGGGCTTGCCCTCGCCGAAGCTCTATGTGATCAGCGACCCATCGCCGAATGCATTCGCGACCGGCCGCGACAAGGATCATGCGGCGATTGCCGTGACAACTGGCTTGCTTGCCATCCTGAATAAGACCGAGCTTGAAGGCGTGCTTGCACATGAGCTCTCGCATATCGGCAATCGCGACATTTTACTTTCCACGGTCGTTGTCGTGCTTGTCGGGTTCATCTCGCTCATTGCGCATATCTTCACGAGAAATATGTTCTGGGGCAGCGGCAAGCGGGAAGAGCGGGATAACGGCATCCTCATCGCGCTCGGCATACTGTTTACCATTCTTTCTCCAGTAATCGCGACCCTGATCCAGCTTGCCATCTCGCGCAAGCGGGAATTTCTCGCCGATGCTTCTGGTGCTCTTTTGACCCGTTATCCGGAAGGGCTGGCGAATGCGCTGCGCAAGATCGCTGCAGCGAATATCCCGATGCAGAATCCGAATCCAGCAACTGCGCATCTCTATATTGCCAATCCCTTCGGCAGTGCAGGTAAAAAAGTTGTTGCGCTTTTTGCCACGCATCCGCCGGTCGAAGAGCGCATCGCGGCGCTTGTCGGTAACAGATAATCCGATGCATCCGGCTGTCGACAAAAAGAAATTCGCACATAAGTTATCGAAGAAAATCGAGACGCAGATCGAGAAGCGCATATCGCTATTCTCGATCTTCGACGAGCCGCGCCCGAAATATATCGCGAAAATCACGCCGATCGATCGTTTTCTCGATGCCACTCTGTTGCCATTCATCCCTCAATCGGTCCGGCCGAATTATGTCACCATATTTCGCTTTGTTTCGATTCCGTTCATCCTCTTTTTTCTGTTTCAAAGTGCATATGCTGTTGCATTCGTGCTCTTTACCATCGCAGCGATATCGGATGCGGTCGATGGCGCGCTTGCACGCACGCGCGGAAAGATCACGCCATGGGGCATCGTATTTGATCCGTTCGCGGACAAGCTTTTGATCGGCTCGGTTGGCGGTCTCCTCATTTTCAAATTTCTCAATCCGGCGCTCGCGCTTGTCATCATCGGCATTGAGCTCGTTCTCATCATTTCAGCGTATTACCGTTTCAAAGGAAAAATCGTTCCCGCAAAGACGGTTGGCAAAGTAAAAATGATCCTCGAGTGCGTCGGGGTCGGATTCATCTTCCTCTTCATTCTGACGGGCATGCCAGCCATGCTCACGATTTCCACGTACGTGCTTTATGTCGCGGTATTTTTTGCGGTGCTTTCAGTTTTGATTTATCGCTCGATATAGAGTAGTATCACACTTGCGTATTTGTATCAGGAGGGTTCGCATAGTGGTCTAGTGCGCCGCCCTGGAAAGGCGGTATGTCCGAAA
>CAZTJK010000004.1:0-69087 GCA_964613715.1 uncultured Candidatus Saccharibacteria bacterium
CCGGTTAGTTCCGGCAAATTCCCTCAAGCCATTCGTGTCCTGAGGTACTCAAGAATCACAACGAAAAAGATAGTTTGCTTTCGTGTACGGGACTATTACCCCCTAGGGTTCTGCTTCCCAGCAGATTCCACTAACAAACTATTTTGTAACTTTTTCCACTTAAAAAGTGACGTTGTGACCTTATGACACCGATCACAAACACTACGGAGAACTTTGTTCCACGCACTGTTTGTGATCGGTTTGGGCTGTTTCCTCTTCGCTCGCCGCTACTAAGGAAATGTTGGTCTTGCGACCATTGTTTTCTATTCCTCCAGGTACTGAAATGTTTTACTTCCCTGGGTGCGCACGCTATCGAAATGATAGCGTAGCCGATAAATCGGCTGGGTTTCCCCATTCGGAGATCTCCGGATCAAAGGTTGCTTGGCACCTCCCCGGAGCGTATCGCTCGCTTAGCTGCGTCCTTCATCGCTTATTAGAGTCAAGGCATCCACCGTACGCCCTTAAATTTCCCATTAGGAAATTTAAAAACCACAATTTTTCCGCGCGTGCAAGGATGCGCGCGCGGATTAACGTTCTAACCTGTTATGTGACATCAATGCCCCATAACAGTTTTGCATCAACCGCATCGTATGATGCGGTTGATTACCTGCCTGTCTGCGATACCTATAAAAGACCCAACGTAAATTGGTGGCATCGCGACAGAATTCAATTTTCAATTTGCAATCTTTCCGACAAAAAAACCGCTTTTCGCGGCTCGTAGGGCAGCACTTAAAATGCCGATCTACTTACCGTTTAAAAAATTGGTTTTTGTTCTGCATATCCGTGTAGGGACGAGTATATAGGAAAGCCCGATAAAGTCAAGCAGTTTTTGGCTTTTTTGGCGTTTTCTTCTCTTAAAATGAAAAAAACCTTGTACTGCAAGGCTTTTTTGCTGTCATTCCCGAAAAATGCTTGGTATTTCTATTCCAAAATGCCGTCGATATCGACGTCATAGAGCATCTTTTCCTGGATCGATTTGTAAGAGATGATCTCTTCCGGCTTGATCCAAAGGCTTATTTCCCGCTCAGCTTCCAACGGCTTATCAGAGCAATGGATGAGGTTTCTCACGGCTCGGCCATCTTCATCAGCAAGTGCATATGAATCAAGGGTTAAATCACCACGGATAGTTCCGACATCCGATGTCATTGGCTCAGTGCCGCCGACAAGTTTTTTGACGATACCGACTGCTTGGTTCCCTTCGACAACCATGACCACAACCGGACCGGCGGTCATGAATCGTACCAGCCGTCCGATGATATCTTTCCCGTATTCGATAGCCGCTTTGGTGACTTCGGCGCCTCTGGCTTTTCTGTCTTCAACGATTTTCGTGCCCTTTTCCAAAAACCATTTATCATCTTTATTGTAATGCGACCAGCACTTTTCTTCTGGAAGGACCGTCATATGCATATATACGATTTTAAGTCCGGTCCGTTCAATGCGGCCGATAATTTCTCCGATATATGACCGCTGCACGCCGTCAGGCTTCACGATAACGAATGTCCGTTCTTTTTTCATCATAGCTTATTTTATATCAGACTTCTTGTATTTTTCCAAAATCATCGCTTCGATCTCGGCGCGGTTTCTGCCGTATGTCTCGTAGGAAAGCTGCTTTATCTTGTCGAGGAAAAGCTTGTTGCCGCGCGGCGGGAGATTCGTCTCCATCGAGAAGGGTTTCGCCGGCTTGCCATGCACGAGCAATTTTACGAATGAATTATGATTGTCAACATTCATGAGGTCATTCGCAGAAAAAACGGGCGTAAATTGCTTGGCGAGGTATTCGGCGTCTTCGGACGAGACGCGAAATGCGGAGAATGAGCCGACGTTCCCGAACACCGAATTCTTGATTTTCTCATCAAGCTGGGCGATGAACTGATGCGCGACCGTGAGCGACAGTTTGTATTTTCTCGCTTCCGAGAAAATGGTCGCGATCGAATCGGTGGTTACATTCTGGAACTCGTCGATATAAAGATAGAACGGCGCAAATTCCGACCCGAAAGAATCCACGCGAGAGAGCGCAGCCATGAGAATCTTTCCGACAATGATGAGACCGATGAGATTGGAGTTGATATCGCCCAAGTGGCCCTTGGCGAGGTTCACGAGGAGAATCTTCTTATTGTCCATGACATCGCGGAAATCGAATGCGGACTTTTCCTGCGAGACGATCGGCCGCATGATCTCGTTTGAGAGGAAGACATCAAACTTTGAAGTGATATAGGGCACGATATTGGCAAGCGATGCTTCCCCGCCGGCTTTCTCGGCGATATTCTTCCAGAACTCAATGACGATCGGATTCGTACACTTCGAAAGCTTCAGCTGGCGGTATGCGCGATCAGACAGCACGCGCGAGACATCGAGCAATGTCGAGCCGGAAGCCGGATCATCGATAACAAGCGCGACGGCATTCCTGAAATACTGCTCGAACATCGGACCGCCAGCAGTCTTCATGTCGAACAGCTTGTTAAAGATGGAAAGCATCTCATTGATGACGAATGTTTTCTGCTCCGGGAAGCGAGCATCGTATTCAAGCATATTGAGACCCATCGGCCGATCGGTATACCCCGGATCGAAATAGATGACATCCTTGTAGCGCTCCTCGGGAATGAATGACAATACTTCCTGAATATCCGAGCCATGCGGATCGATCATGCAGACGCCCTCGCCGTTTAAGATATCCTGGCGAATCATAGTTTTCAACAACGTCGTCTTACCGGTACCGGTTTGGCCAATAATATAGAAATGGCGCAGGCGGTCTTCCGGACTGATACGAATCTCGGTATTCGTATTGCGATAACGATTCGTGCCGAGCATGATACCGTCTTTCGGCATATCGGCCGGAGCGGGCGCCGTAATGGTTTCAGCTTTTTTCAGCTGGCTTGATGCTGCAAAATCGACTTCCGGCAAGTGGACGACGGTGGTCAGTTCCTTCAGATTGAGCGTGAGCGCATGCTCGCTTTGGAACAGGCGGAAGGAAAAATCGCGCACGAATTTCAGGAGACTGCGGCCTTCGATGCGCTTGAAGCCGAATTTATTGCCGGTCGTATTCTCGAACTGGTTGAACGCCGATTCGATGTCCGCAAGGATTGCGGCAGCTTCCTCCCGGCTATTGCCTGAAGCGACGACGCGGATATTCACGTCGGCAAGCGGGCTTGCGATTTTCGCCTTGATATTCTCTATCGCAAGCTGGTTTCCCGCTCCTGCCTGCTCGCCTGCAGCCGGCGCTTTCGGAGACATACCCATCATGTTCTTGCCGACTTGTTTGAATATCCCGAGAAATGACGAGTCCGCTTTCTCCAACGCATCTTTGAATTTTGCTCCCTTCTCGAGTTCTTTAAGCACCCGCTTGTAGAACGGCATTGTTTCGCTTGCGCCAGGCTTGACGATGAATTGCAGTGCTGCGCCCTCGCCATCGCGGCTGATCTTTGAAAAAGAATGTAGCAACACTGAAAACGGATCGTGATCATATCCCTCATAGGTCCTGATCGGGAATATGTCCTTGCTCGAGAGCTCGGCAACAGCCGCGACATAATCCCCTTTCTCATTAAAGATATTATAGTCGTCCTTCTTTTCGGTGATTTTTATGTTCGGAAAAAGCGATTGCGCCTGCTTTTCAAATAACGTGCGCTTCGCATCCGGTACGGCGATATAGAAAATGATCTCGCTCGAATGATTGCCATTGGCAAGCTCGAGCGAGAAATAGCCCGAGCCGGATTCATCGGCGCCGACGCTAAGCATACCGGCATAAAACTGCTCCATTTTTGAAATCAGCTCTTTCAAATGCTTCCCTTTCTGCGTATCATCTTTTGCTGCGCCAGGCAGCGATACTTCGAAGAGTGTCATGCGGAGCGCCTTTAGTACCGGGCCTTTTTCTGCGCTGCTGCCAGAACGAAAACCAGCCTTTACATATTGCACGAGGAAACGGTGGAAATCATCCTCAAGATGGGGATCCTTCAGCTTATCGACAATCTCAAGCGTGTTGAGCACGCCCTTCTCTTGAAGGATCGTGACAAGCTCCGCCATCTGCTCATCATGTGGCTCGGGTGCGAGATCGAGGACGATCGATTCTGATTCTTGCCTAGAAAGCGCGAAATCAGGATGGAGCATGTCTTCTTTTCTCCGCGACGCATGCTCCGTCACCTGATGGGCGATGACTTCCTCATGGAGCGGTGTTTCCTTGCGATCGGCAAGCGCCTGCTCATGACGTGCCACTTCGCTTCTCAAGAATCGCAGCTCTTCCTCGGGCGATTTGAACTTCTGCTCTATTTTTTCAGGACCAAACTGCTCTGCCATGGCTCATAGTATACCATAGGCGCCCGATGCTATCGGTAAAATTGTCCGAATCCGCGGCTCCTGCTAGAATAGGGCCATGATGTCTTGGAAAAAATATCTGCGCTCTGGCATAGCTGCACTACTCTTGATTGGAATCGGTTATGGTGCCGGCTACTTGCATACCGACGAATATACGAAAAATCTCATCAAGAATATAAAGCCGGTGCGAGAAAACAATTTTAATTACAAGTTCATCTTCCCCCTCTTGCGCTATGATTTCGGCAATGCGCGAACCTATCTTGAGGACAAGACATTGGAACAGAAATTGAATACCTATGTCGAAAACGAATACAGCAATAAGGCAGCTGGCAGCATTTCCATCTATGTTTCCGATTTGCTCGATAATTCATGGGCAGGCGTGAATCAGGATATCCAATATCATCCGGGCAGCATGATGAAAGTCATGATCATGATGGCGTATTTCCGCGAGTCGCAGCTTGATCCCCGCATCATGACGCAGTATCTGACCTATACCAAGCAAGTAAGCGACGCAGTGAAGATGATCAATTATTCGACCCCGTCGAATCTGACGATCGGTGGAAGCTATACGATACAGAATCTCGTCGAGAATATGATCGAGAATTCCGACAATGGTGCCGAAACCCTCCTTGTCGCGAATGCGAACCAGAAAATCCTCAATGATATCTACCATGACCTCAATATCCGCGTCCCGACCGAAGTCCCGGATTTCACAATCTCGACGCGAAGCTATTCGGCATTCATACGCATTCTCTACAACTCAACCTATCTTATCGAAACAAATTCAGAAGAGGCATTATCCATTTTGAGTAAAACAAGCTTCAAAAGCGCCCTCGTTGCCGGCGTACCGTCCGATATTGTCGTCGCGCATAAGTACGGCGAGCGCGTCGACACGGATGCAAACGGAACCGTGACTGCAGTTGAATTGCATGATTGCGGTATCGTCTATGCCGAAAATCCATACCAGATTTGCGTGATGACGCGCGGATCAAGCGAAAAGAGCCAGCAAGACCTCGCCGCAGTGATCAAGGATATCTCAACGATCGCGTATAATTACGCCAACAGCAAGTCGCAATAAGCCTAGAGCACTTCGAGCGCTTTTCTTAATTTTTCACGGACCGAAATCAATATCGGCGTGTATTTGATGAATTCGCTTTTTACGATATCGTCCATGGTGATGGTCTCCGCCTGGGCAATGACCGCATCGAGCTCTTCCTCTGTGATGCCAGCCTTGTTGAGCAATATGGCAAACGGCAGTTTCGTATCAAAAATGTTTGAGCTGGCGAACAGCTCAGGATATACGTTTACGACCGATACGCGGGCGTACAGCTCTTCTTCCTCATTGCGGAATGCCAGATCATCATGATGTGAACCGTCAAAATTTTCTACCATGAATTATAAGGATTTCGTGAGTATTTCAGGCTCGCCATTCGTGATGAGAATCGTGTGCTCGAAATGCGCGCTGCGCTTGCCGTCTCTTGTTTTGTAGGTATAGCCGTCTTTGTCCAAATAGACATCTTTCGATCCTTCGTTCAGCATCGGCTCTATCGCAAGGACCATGCCAGGCTTCAGCTTGTCGCCTGCGCCACGGTCGCCATAATTTGGCACATAAGGATCTTCGTGGATCTTATAGCCGACGCCGTGCCCGCAGAGATCCTCAACAACCGAAAGACCTGCTGCTTTCGCTGTGCGGCTGACCGCAAAGCCGATATCGCCGGTATGTTTGCCGCCTTTTGCTGCCTTGATGCCGGCATAGAGCGATTCTTCCGTGACCGCGAGCATTTTCTTCCCGACTGCATCGCCGGTGCCGGCAATGACCGTGCGCGCGGAATCCACGATAAGACCCTCGTGCGTCAGGCACATGTCGAGCGACACCATATCCCCATCCTTGATTATTTTCGGCGATTCGTTCGGAATGCCGTGCACCACCTCGTCATTTATTGAAATGCATATCGATGCGGGATACGGCCGCTTGGATCCTTTCGGCTTATAGTTCAAGGTGGACGGATAATCGCCGAGATCGCGAGCCAGCTGGTCAGCAAGGTTGTTGAGCTCGAGAGTCGAGACTCCCGGCTTCACGGCAAGCGCAACCGCCTGCAAAATAGAAGCAAGGCGGCGCCCTCCTTCGCGCATGATTGCTATGTCCTCTTTCGTTTTGATGGTAATCATGTGATGAGATGCGTTTTGCGCATGATCTCTTCGTGAATCGCCTCAACCGATTGTTCACCGTTGATATCGAGCACGATGCAGTCCTTATTGGTGCGGAAAAACTGGATAGCCGGCACGACATCCTTCTCGAACCAGTTCATGCGATGCTCGATAGCCTCCGTATTGTCATCGCCCCGAGCGCGGGAAAGCAAACGCATGGTCGCCGATTCCCGGGAAACATCGATATGCAGGATCTTGTATTTGCTGATATTCAAAAAGCGCATCGTATTGGCAAGAAATACTGCCTCGACGAGCTTTCGCGGAGCGCCATCGAAAATAAGCTGTTCAGTGCCCGTGAAGCGACTGGCCAGATAATTGATCCAGGTGCCGACAACGATCGGGTCAGGCGCAAGCTCGCCGGCCGTCATCATGTTTTTGACGATTTTCTGGATATACGAATCCCCTTTCGCGTATTCACGAAGCAATGCACCGGTCTCAATATGCAAATACTTCACCTGCGCCGCCTCGAACGCTTTTTTCAGGAGTTCTACCTGCGTCCCTTTGCCACAGCCGGACCTGCCGATAAAGACATAGGCGGATGGCTCCATGGGAACGTAGTTTTGGGAGCTTTTTGTGAAGAAATTGAACATCACAGAGAGTATAGCAAAGCAGGCGAAAAAGCCAAATAAAAGTGGCGCGCCCGCTGGGCGCGCCACTTTCGGATGAACGAGGATTAATATTCCCGCATCGTGACCTGCGCCTCGATTTTCTTGATGAGATCAATGACGACGGAGACGACAATGAGAAGCGCGGTACCGCCAAGCGCGATCGAGGTAATACCTGAAAGCGATCGGACTACGAGCGGCAAGACAGCGACAATGCCGAGAAAGAGCGCGCCGACGAGCGTAATGCGGGTCAACACTTTGGCAAGATACTCGGAAGTCGCCTGGCCTGGGCGGACGCCGGGAATGAATGCGCCCGATTGCTGCAAGTTCTTCGCGATCTGATCGGGATCAAATGTAACGGCGGTATAGAAATACGTGAAGATGAAGACGAAGACGAAGTAGAGCGCCATATAGATCCACTGATTCGAGATGAAGTCATTCAGCGTCGTCGCAATGGACTTGAGAACCGGATTGGTCGCGACCTGGGCAACGAACTTGAAAATCATCTGCGGGAACAAGAGAATCGACATACCAAAGATTATCGGAATAACGCCTGACTGGTTCACGCGCAGCGGCAGATAGGTCGAGACACCGCCAGAGACCGTGCCGCCGCGTACCGTTTTGGCATAGGTGACCGGAATCGGCCGTTCTGCTTCAGAAACAAATACCACGCCATAAATGACCGCGATTGCAATCACGAGAAAGAGCACATAGGTCGGGATCTGCGACACATCGAAAATGAGTCCGAACTGCTTGATATGCGTCGGCAAGTTTGCCACGATGCCGGCGAAAATGAGCATGGATGTGCCGTTACCGATACCGAATTCAGTCATAAGCTCTCCAAGCCACATCATCAAGAGCGAACCTGCGACAATGATAATGATATTGACGATCATGGCCGTCAGGCCGAGATTCGAAAGCACGCCCGCCTTTGCAAGGATCGTAAGAAATGCAAAGCCCTGGATGCAAGCAATCGGCACCGTGATCAGGCGCGAAACCTGGTTGAATTTCCTGCGGCCGATCTCCCCTTCCTCCTGATACATGGCCTTGAGCTTCTTCGAAAGAAGCGTGAGCACCTGCATGACGATAGACGCCGTGATATACGGACCGACGCCAAGCATCACGATCGAGAGCTTGCTCATGCCGCCGCCCGAGAAAATATTCAAAAAGCTGAAAAATTCGCTGCCAGAAAAGAATTCAGCGAGCTTTGCCGGATTGATGCCCGGGATCGGAATGACTGCAAGTACGCGGGAAATACAGAGTCCGAAGAGGACAAAGAGGATCCGACCCCGCAAAGTGCGGTCTTTGAATACTGTCGTTATTTTTTCCCAAAAGTTCATAGGGTTATTTCACCGTGCCTCCTGCCTTCTCTATCTTGGCTTTCGCTTCGGCCGATACGAGGCAACCCGTCACGACGAGCTTTTTCGAGAGATCGCCAGTCGCAAGGATCTTCACGATCGGATTTGTGCCGCCGAAAAGCTCGATAGCACCTTTCTCCACGAGTGTTTTCGGGCTGACGGTTGCGCCCGCCACAAAGAGTGAGTCAAGTGCCGCGATATTCACCGCAACCGGCTTTTCATTCTTGCTATTGAACGCGTAGCCGCGAAGCTTCGGCATACGCTTGATGATATCGCGCATTTCCGGGCGAGCTTTGTGTCCGGCGCGGGCAGTCTGGCCCTTGCCGCCGCGGCCCGAGGTCTTGCCGCGCTTGCCGCCGCGGCCAATGAGCGGATATTTCTTGTTCTTCGTCTTTCGCTTGAGTTCGTGTATTTTCATGGTCGTATGCGTTATTGCGCTGTCGCTTCCGTTTTCTCTGATGCCGGCTTTTCCGAAACTGCTGATTTCTTGTTGAATGCCGAGAGGGCAAGCAGGGTCGCGCGGGCGATATTGAGCTTGTTCTTGGATGGCGAGATGATCTTGCCGGTAATATCATGAATGCCTGCAAGCTCGATCACGTTCTGAAGAGCGCTGCCGGCGGATACACCCCTGCCCTTTGCCGGCATGAGGACGATGCGGCCGCTCGAGTATTTGGCGCTCACCTGATGCGGAATAGACATGGTCTTGGTCAGCTGCAAATGCATCAGGTTCTTTTTGGCGCTGCGATATGCCTTGTCGATCGCTGCCGAAGTGTCATTGGCCTTTCCGGTGCCGACGCCGACAGCGCCTTTCTTATTGCCGATAACGACGGCGATGGAGAAATTCATGCGCTTGCCGCCCTTGGTCACACGGGTAACGCGGCGGATGGTAAGGATTTTCTGATCGAACTCCGGCTTGACGCGCTCGCCGCGCGGGCCGCCGCCCCTGCGCGGATTTTTCATGCGATCATCCCGTCCTGAGCGCTTGCCAAACGGCGCATGCGCTTTCGGCGCCATGGCTGCTGCCGGTGCTGCTGTCGTATTCGTAGGTTGTGATGTGGTGGTGTCCATAAATGAATTTAAAATTGCAAGCCCCCTTCGCGCGCGCCATCGGCGAATGCCTTGATCTTGCCGGTATAGATGAAGCCGCCGCGATCGAACACGACTTTCTTCACGCCTTTGGCGAGCGCGAGCTTGGCGATTTCCTTGCCGGCATTCTTCGATTTCTCGAGGGTGCTCTTGCCGGTGGCCTTGTCTGTTG
This sequence comes from uncultured Candidatus Saccharibacteria bacterium, assembly GCA_964613715.1. Classification (GTDB taxonomy): domain Bacteria; phylum Patescibacteriota; class Minisyncoccia; order Phycocordibacterales; family GWA1-40-21; genus Bog-1340. The sequence goes on from CAZTJK010000004.1 coordinate 9,774, forward strand.
AATAGGCAACGAGCGTTGCGCCGAGCGCATCATTGACGAGCTGGCCATAGACTGCGGTATTCGATTTGTATACCGAAAGGCGCGGACGCTCTGCGGTGCCCGAGACCTTTGCGCGGATGCGCGCATGGCGGACTTTGATCTTTGCTGCTTTGGTGACTGCGGTATTCATATGCGTGTATTAGGCTGTTTTCTTGCCCTCCTTGCGACGGACTACTTCGTTTTCGAAGCGGATGCCTTTGCCCTTGTATGGCTCCGGCTTTTTGATGGCGCGCAGGCTTGCGGCAAAGCTTGAAACAAGCTCCTTGTCGATGCCGCTGATAACGAGAACGCCTTTATCGGAAGCAACTTTGATGCCCTTCGGAATCGCGACCTTGACCGGGTGCGAGAAGCCGAGCTTCATATTGATTTCAGCTGGCGTCACGTCTGCCTTGTAGCCGATACCTTCAACAACCATGCGCTCAGTGAACTCCTTGTTCACACCCGCAATCATATTTTTGATATGAGATGCATAGGTGCCCCAGAGTGCCTTGTTCTCAAGGGTTTCCTTGGCTGGCACGAGCGATACCATATTACCTTCGACGGCAATCGCGATATTCGATTTGAACGGGCGTGAGAGCTCGCCGAGCGGGCCTTTCACGGACACCGAACCGCTACCAACCTTCACCTCGGTCTTTTCGGGAATCGCTATTCCTTTTTTCGCAATGCGTGACATGAATATGAATGATTACCAGATGCGGAACATTTCCTCGCCGCCGACTTTCTGCTTCACGGCTTCCTTATCGATCAGGATGCCTTTCGGGGTCGAGAAAATAGTAGCGCCGAAACCGTTCTTGAACGGCTTGATATCGGCAGCAGCCTTGTAGATGCGGCGGGACGGCTTTGAGACGCGGGCGACATCAGTAACTTTCGGCATTTTGTCCGCGGTATATGCGAGGCCAAGTTCGAGCGTCTTGCCATCATTCGTCTTCGATACAGACGTAAGAAATCCGGCACGCATCAGGGCGTGAGCGACCGCTTCTTTGAGCAGGGATGCCGGAACAGCCGCCGATGCCTTGCCGACGCGGTTGGCATTCTTGATGCGGATAATGAGATCGCCGATTTTGTCAGTGACTACCATGATGATTTCTTGATACCTGGAATTTTTCCGTCATTGGCAAATTCGCGGAAGCAGATTCTGCAAAGATCAAAATCCCGCATATAGCCGTGCTTGCGGCCGCAGCGGAAACAGCGTCTCACCACGCGTGAGGCGAATTTTGGCTTCCGTTTTGAGCGGTCAATGACTGATTTTTTTGCCATGTCCAAATAAAAAAGCTCGAAAAAGCTTGTCAGAGCATACTAGCAAGGACAGATAGCAAAGTCAATGGTGAATCCGCCTGCCTGGGCAAGAAAAAACCCGAATGGAACGGTCCATTCGGGTTTTTGGTCAGTGGCGAAAAAATGATACATAGCAGCGCACGGCACCGGCAACACAGAGCCAGGTAGGCACAAGCCTCGCCACAATCGGCCACCATGCTTGCTTGACGGTCAATTGCACCGTATAGAGCGATGCGAGCATGAAGAAAGCCCATATCGGCAATGCTTTGGAATCGGCAACAATATGGCAGCCTACCGCTACCCCGATCCCGCTATTTATGCAAATGCCGATAAGCGGATCCCGGGATGCTTCACCAGCGAAATACAGCGCGAGGATAACCGTGACCACTACAATACCCACGAGTATCGGCATGGTATCCTTCTGCGGTATCGCGGATAGGATGAAAACAATAGTTACTACTAGACCCCAAAAAGCCCCTACTTTCGAACAAATATCAAGCTGCTGCATGATCGTCCTCCCCTGTCAAAATAGCATCTGCAGTATATATACAGGGAGCTGAATGCGGAGTCAAGAAAAATCCCCGCGAGCGCGGGGATTTTTTATTTTTTGCCTTTTTTGCCTTCGTCTTCCTTCTTGAATGGGAAGCCGAGATATTCGAGAAATGCGCGGGCTGATTTCTTATCCTTCGTGCTCATAACGATGGTCACACCCATGCCAAAGACATCCTTGAGCTCTTCGTCGGCAGATTCTGGAAACACTGTGTTCTCCTTGATCGCGATGGTGAAGTTACCCATGCTGTCGATCGCATTGGCTGAAAGGCCGCGGAAGTCCTTGGTGCGTGGAAAAACGACTGCAACGAGCTTATTGAGGAAATCAAACATGTGTGGGCCGCGCAGCGTCACCTGATAGCCGACTGGATCACCCTGTCGCACCTTGAAGGTTGCCACTGATTTCTTCGCGACGCGGAGGACCGGCTTCTGGCCGGTGATTTTCTTCAAGCGGTCTTCAACGATTTTCTGCTTGTTCTTGTCCTTGAACGAGCCGACGCCGACATTGATCGACACCTTCTCTATTTTCGGAGACTGCATCTTGTTTGTGATGCCGAGCTTCTCATGCAAAGCAGCAAATGCCTTATTCTGTTTTTCTTTGAGTGATATCATGGTCATTATTTAAATCTCCTGGCCGTTCTTCTTGTTGATGCGGACATATGTTCCGCCGATCGCCTTCTTCCCGACGCGCGCGCCCTTGCCGCCATGATTGATCATGACATTCGAAACATGGACCGGCATGGCTTTTTCAATCACCTGCCCTTTGGCACCCGAACGGCCGGCGCGCTGATGCTTTTTATGCATATTCACGCCCTCGACGAGCACGAGGTCCTGCTTGGGAAAAGCAGCGACGACTTTGCCCGTCTTTCCCTTGTCCTTGCCGGCGATCACTATGACATTGTCTCCTGTTTTGATTTTCATGATGGTTATACTATTTCAGGGGCAAGAGACGCGATTTTCTTGAATCCGAGATCAGCGATTTCGCGCGGAATCGGGCCGAAAATGCGGCCGGCGATCGGCTCATGCTTTACCTTTTCGATAATGACGACGGCATTTTCGTCGAAGCGGATATAGGATCCGTCCGCGCGGCGGAACGGTTTTCTCTGGCGCACGATGACGCCGTACAAAATATCCTTTTTCTTGACCTGCTTGCGAGGCTCTGCCTTCTGCACGGACAGGACGACAATTTCGCCGATTTCCGCCCAGCGCTTCTTCGAGCTGCCGAGCACCTTGAAGATGCGTCCGATTTTTGCTCCGGAATTGTCAGTGACGTTTACGAGTGATCGATCTTGTATCATGGCAGTGTCTATTACTTGGTTTCAAGCACCATAAAATGCTTGTTTTTTGAAATCGGCTTGGTCTCGACAATCGTGACCACCTCGCCTTCCTTGTGCTTGTTGCCGAGGTCATGCGCCATAATCTTGTTCTGGCGCTTGATGAACTTGCCGTATTTCGGATGCTTCTTGAACGAATCGACGGATACCACGACCGTATCTTTCATTTTGGTCGATACGATAGTGCCGGTGATTTTCTTGCCTGTATGCTGTTGTGTCTGTTTGGTAACCATGGTTGTTGTTATGCCTTCATTTCGCGGATAACCGTGCGGATCTGGGCAATCTCCTTTCTCAGGTTGCGGGACATTTTAGTATTCTTATTCTTGCTGCCCGCATTGCCAAATGCGATATCGACAAGTGCCTTGGTCTTGTCGGCAAGATCCTTGCCCAATTCGCCCATATTCTTTTTTCGGATATCCTTGGTATTCATAGTATTAGCGGGCGATGATTTTCGTGCGGACCGGAAGCTTCGTGCCACCCTTGCGAAGCATTTCGCGCGCTGCATCTTCTCCGACGCCGTCGACTTCAAAGACAACGCGGCCGGGCTTCACGATCGCCACATAGCCCTGGAGCTCTCCTTTGCCCTTGCCCATTTTCACTTCGGCAGGCTTCTGGGTATACGGATGATCAGGGAAAATACGCGTCCAGATCTTGCCGGACTTCGGCATGGAATGCGCGATCGCCTTGCGGGCAGACTCGATTTGATTCGATTTGATGCGGCCGCCATCGAGCGCTTTCAGGCCGAAAGAGCCGAACGACACTTTCGTGCCGCGGGATTCCACACCGACCTTCCCCTGGTTTTCCCGGAAGGAGTGCATTTTTCTGAATTTTACTTTTTTTGGTACCAACATGGCCGTGATGATTATTTCCTATCCTTGCTGAAAATGTCGCCGCGGTAAATCCACACCTGGATGCCGATGTCGCCGTAGGTCATATGCGCCTTTTCCTGGGCATAATCAATATCGGCGCGGAGGGTCTGGAGCGGAATGCGTCCCTTTTTCAATTCCTCGGAGCGGGCGATTTCTGCGCCGCCCAAGCGACCACCGCAATAGACGCGGACGCCTTTGACGTCGCGGTTTGCCATGACTTTCTCGATCGTCTGTTTCATGACGCGGCGGAACGGCAAGCGTTTCTCCAGACCTTCGGCAACCATCTGTGCGACGAGTGCTGCATTTGATTCCGGCGACTTGATTTCCTCGATATCGAGCTTGAAATCGGCAGGAATAGCAAGCGTGCGCTTTGCGGCAAATTTCAAAATATCATTGCGGAGCTTGACCGATCCTTCCCCATTGCGGCCGATGACAATGCCCGGGCGTGATGTTTTCAGGATGAGGCGGAATGTCTTGTCATTGCGCTCCATTTCAATGGATGCAATATACTGGCCGCGCATCTTTTTTTCGAGATATTCGCGCAGCGTCACGTCCGCCTTGAGGAAATCCTTGTATTTCGTGCCCGAGGAGAACCAGCGGGATTTCCAGTCCCGAATGACGCCAAGTCTATGTGAATATGGATGGACGGTTTTTGACATGGAATTATTTTTTGGTGCCTGACGCGGCTGCCTTCTTCTTCGTCTTCATGGTATCAACCGTATCGAGCTCGATGAATACATGGCTCGTGCGCTTGTTGATCGGATATGCCATGCCGCGAGCGCGCGGGCGACGGCGCTTGAGCACCATGCCTTCGTCAACGCGGAAATTCTTGACGAAAAGCTTGTCGCTCTCGATATTGAAATTGTGCTTCGCATTCGCGACCGCTGAATCCAGGAGATCGGCAAGCGGCTTTGCGGCGCGCTTGACCAAAAACTGCAAAGTGTTCTTCGCGTCGGCGACCGTCTTGCCTTTGACCAGATGCGCCACCAGGCGGACCTTGCGCGGAGACTGCCTATAATCCTGTAATTTCGCGGTAATCATAGTCGTTTATTTCTTCGCTTCGGTTGCGGCTTTCGCCGTCTTTGCTGCTGCGATTTCAGACTCCTTGGCTGCTGCATCGATATCCTTCTGCATCTTACCGCCATGGCGGACAAATTTTCTCGTATGGGAGAATTCACCCAAGCGGTGGCCGACCATGTCTTCGGTCACCAGGACCTCGAGATGCGTCTTGCCATTGTGCACGCCGAAGACAAATCCAACCATTTCCGGAGCAATCTGGCTGCGGCGTGACCATGTCTTAATGACACCGGTCTCGATCGGCTTTTTCCCTTCTATCTTTTTTAGAAGTTTTTCGTCGATATATGGTCCCTTTTTGACTGATCGTGCCATAGAGTCGTTGAGAAATGCAAAATAATAAGCTCACGTGAGCTTGAGCCCCCATAGTAGCAAAATGGACGGGAATGTCAACACGGGAAACAGGCCGCTATTGGCCGGCTGCCTGGGTATTTTCGGACCCTGCCCCAGTCGCTGTATGCGCACCGCCGGCGATATTCATGGCAAGAAAGCTGATGCCGATGATGAGGAGAAACGCTATGAGAAATTTGAAAAATGTCGTATCAAACATGGCGATGCAAAGAGTATAGCATAGAGGTTATAAATGGTGGAAGAGACCGAGGATGCCGCCGAAAACTCGAGTGAAAAAGCCGGTGCTTGAGCTTGCAGGTACGCCAGTCAAGACGCTCGCTGATTGAGGTATATCGGTAGATGCCGGTTCTTCACGAGACGTGTCGATAGGAAGCTCGGCAGGAGCAGTATGGGATTCCGCCGATTGGGTTCTCCGATCAGCGGCACGCGCACGAATGAGCGCGAGCACGTGCTCTGCCTCTGCAACGCTCATGCCGAGATCCGCTTCAATATTTGAAGATATCGCAGAAGGCTGCGCTATGTTCTCGTTGCCGCGGATTGATACGACATTTGTAGCGGAAGGATTAGCGAGGAATATATCCTGGAATCTGAGAGGCCAGGCCATATCTTCCCGGGAAAGGGTGATGGTACCTTCGGGAGCAAGGATGGTGTTACGGGGAAATGAAAACTGACCCGCATCTGATTGCAATTTCCAGCCGCCGAGATTTATTTCGCTGCTACCTCGATTCGTTACCTCGATCGCAGCATCAGCTGAAATGGCAAGCGACAGGTTTGGCACGAGCACCTTGACGGCAGTGCGGGCAGTCGCCGACATATCTCCGCAATGCGCGCTCAAAATCACCGCGTATATGCCCGGATGCTTGTAGGTATGAGATACTTCCCCGCTGTTTGCGCTGAAGCCGTCACCGAATGACCAGGATACATCGCATGAACTCCAAGGAAAGCTCGCAAGAGCCTTATGCTTTGCGGAAAAAAGAACGGGTACGCCGACATAGGAGAGCCGCTCGCGGCCGGCTGAAATGGAAAGTGAATTCGCGCCGTCATCATAGGCGCTGATATCCTCGGGACTATCATGGGCGGAAAGATAGACATTGTGGATGATGACTGTCGTTGTCGCTGCTGCTGTTTCAGTAGTACTTGCTGTTTGGGAGGAAGGCGTGGCATCAGCAGCGGTTGTGGTCGCGGATGAGGAAGATACCGGCGCGGATACATTCGCCTTGCCCGGCGTCGGTAAAGCAGCGCCCCAACCCTCATTTATATATTGAAGCGAGTTTCCATCCCCTCCCGCGCCGATAGATGGATCATACGTGATACTTGCAAGCGTATTGAGACTGCCATCCCGGATTTCAAGCGGCTCACCCGTATTTGAAAGCGAAAAGCTGCTATCGAACAAGAGCCCCGCATAATCCGGATTGTCTGCCGTAAACTTTGCGGGCGTATCGGCGATCACCGCATATTGATATGGGTCAAGCGTCGCGGATGCCCCGGCAGGAGTGATGCTGTGATTCGTACTTGCTTCGAACAGCTTCAATTTTGAGACATCGATGCTTGCCGCATCAGGATTATAGATCTCGATCCACTCCCTGCCAGTATCGGTACCGGGAAGATCGTACATGATTTCCGTTATCTGCACTGCGGCAAAAGACAGCATCGGCAGGAGAAACAGAGAAAGAGCGACAAGAAATTTCTTCATACTACCGCACAGTGTAGTACAAAATATCAGACAGGGCGAGAAAATCCTGTGGATAAGTTAGTTGAGCGTCAGATAAAAATCAAATGCGCGCGGCTTTGCGCCGTTTGGCTGCTCGACTTCGGTAAACGTGATCTTGATCGGCGTGCCCGAGTAAATGCCGACGGTCGTCGTCCAGGCATTCAGTGTCACTGAGAATTTCGAAGATGAAGCGACAGAAGCGACAAGGCCGTTATTCGTGACTGCGACTGGAACGCCAGATGGCTGCCAGCCAGCGGATTTCGAATAGAAATAGAGCTGTGCGGTGCCGGCCCGGGAGGCGGTCTTCTCCCATAAGCAGCCGAGGGCGTCGGCTTTCGTATTGTCGATCGTACCGGATACGATGAGCGGGAATGTCACCCGGGCATTTGCGGCAGGGCTCGTTACTCTGAAGCCGCAGGTGCCGTAGCTTGTCGTTACTGGTTTTGGCAAAACAGTACCACTCGTTGATTGCGATGAATGCGAAGAGGCTGGTACATTTGTCGTTGAAGAGGTATTCGTCGTGCTATTCCCCGGCATCTCTGCGCTCGGTCCCTTTGCAAGAAGCGCATAGAGCCCCCCTCCAAGGATGACAAGGATGATGATTCCGAGCGTTATTTTATTTTTCATGGATTCCATATGCGTAATTTGTTATTCCCCGTAAACCTCTATTAACTTCGCCTTGGTGCGTGGTCCTACCTGACCGTATCCGGCATCTCCCTGTTTGGCAATGCCGTATTTTTCCTGGAAGCGCCCGACTGCTTTCCTCGTGAGGGATCCGAAATAGCTGGTGATCAGGCCTTCGGGATACATGCTCGCATCTTTTGAAAGAACAAGCTGTATCAATCGTACATCGGCGCCGGATGCGCCGAGCATAAGCTGGCGCTTCACAGTGTCTGCAATGCCAGAAACTTTAATGACAATGATCGGCGGCTCGGTAGTGACAGGTGTTGACGGTGGTGTCGATGATGCGATAGGCGTTGTCGTAGCAGCAGTCGTTTGGGTTGTCGAAGCTGTGGTTGTAGCTGTTGCGGCGGGCGCGCCATTTGAATAGTTGTTATGGGTACGATCGACATCGATAGCGCGAGAGAGAGCTGTGCTGTTGCCTGCAGCATCGGTTGCCGTATACGTCAGATAATAGCGGTCGACATGGGTTGGGTTCAGATTGCCTGACACCACGACGGAAATCGGGGTGCCATTTTCATCGAATGCAGTGGCTCCTGGATCGATACATGGAAAATAAATGCTGCAGCTCATCGGATTGTAGCCGACAAGCGACAAGGACGGCATACGGGTCATCAGTACCGCTGATGTGATGACCGGAGCGCTTATGCTGTTTGTTCCCGATTGGGAGTAGACGGTAATACTAAGGGTACCATCAACAAATCCGGCCCGGATGGCGTTGATCGCGAGATCGAAGCCGCTGCCGTAAAGCGTGGATGAGGTCGTAGCCGCATGTCCGGCCGCATCAGCAATCGCGAGCGTTACGGTTGCACCAGCATCTGCAGTGCCGACAACATGAATCGCAAGTGCTTCAGTCGCATTCACATAGCTATCCCCTGCTACTGAAGCAATCGTTGGGCTTGCCGTCATACCGGCATATGCAACTGGCACAAAGACAAACGCGGAGAAAATGCTGATAATTGAGTAGTATTTTTTCATAGATAATCACTTAGTACTATTACCTAGTTATTATACTACAAATGGGACAGCAAATAAAAAGAAATGAAAAAACCGCCATATATTGGCGGTTTTTCCATACAAAAAGCCGGCCCTTTCGGGCCGGCTTTTTGAACCATTCTCAAGCCGTGCGGCTCAAGAATCACAAGTGGTCTTAGTTCGTCAAGTTCTGAGAATCCGTTGGGATATTCTTGATCAACACGTCATTGTTCCAATCCGGCGAAGTCGTCGAATGTGGGCTGAATGATTCATCAGACCAGACAAACGATGCGTTTGTACCAGCACCTGATGAGGTGGTTGACTGAATATGACCAGCAGTACCCGCAGCAATCTTTGTCGTGACAGCATCGTTTGTTGCGATGGTGCCGCCGACAACCGCCTTCAACTTGTAGGTCTTAGACGTGCCTGCTGCGATTTCCTCTGGGTTCGTCGGGGTGAATGTGATCACGCCTGACGTAACACCTGACTGTGAAAGGTCGCCGGTTGATGATGCGAATGAACCTGGGATTGCCACGTCATTTACATCAGTGAGCGTCCAGCCAGTCTGAAGGGTGCTTGCCGTCGCCAAGGTGTTTGCAGAAGCCTTGGTGATGGTGAATGCAACCTTTGACCACTGAACTGCGCCAGCTGCATCAGCTGCAACCTGGATCTTGTCGAGGGTCTTCGTACCAGCCTGCAAGAGAGTATCCGTCAAAGCAACGTTCGTGATTGTCGGAACTGACTTGAAGACATACTGGACGTTACCCGTCGAACCAACGTTACCCACGAGGGTCTGAACGCCGGTTGATGACTGCTTTCTGTAACCAGTGAGCGTGTACAAGACATTGGAGCTTGACGTTGCGCCACCTGGAGTACCGATTGAAGCAAGATTCAAGTATGCATCAACGATGACACCTGAAGTGTTGTTCGCAGGAACAACGATGTTCAAACCAGTCGTGGTTGCCATTGCATTGGTACCATCTGAGGTATCAATTGGCGTACCAGAACCGTTGAGCACGGTTGAACCGATCTTGTAAACAACGCTTGCGACGTTACCAGCTGAAGCAAATGGGATGAAGCCCATGAGCTGATCAACCGTGTAGGTGTCGCCCGTAGCAACAAACTTGAATGAGCCAGCCTTGACTGTGTTGTTTGCAACGACAGTCGTGCTTGCTGCCAAGTTGTATGCTGCCAAGTTCAACGAGCCTACTGTGATGCTAAACGTCTGACCAGTCGTGTAGGTTGAGCCTGAAGGGACCGTAACAGTCTGATTTGACTGTGAGGTCTGACCTGCAATCTGCAACTTCGTGACGATCACGTCTGCACCGCCGAGTCCTGAACCGAGAGTACCATACACTGAGACGTCAATTGTCTGACCAGCAGGCAATGTGTAGTTCACCGCGTATGAGTTGTCTCCGGAAACAATCGTCGACTTGTTGCTTGAAGTCTTGTTGCCATACACAACGTAGACATCCGTGATGGATGAGGTAGCAGTCGTAGACGCACCTGATCCGAGGAAGTTAACGGTGATGGTGTTCAAGTTCAAGTTTTCAGTCGTACCAGCAGTAAGCGTGTAGTCGCCGAGCTTGACCGCAGTCTGCGGAGCAATCATTGACTGGTTTGCATATGCCGTGTACTTCGAAAGGGACAATGAGCCCTGAGAAACCGTCAACTGGTTTGCAGTGACAGCACCCGTGCTGATATTGCCGCCTGACTTCGTGAGGTCTGCGTTTGCAGAACCTGCAACGAGAGAAACAGTAACCGTGTTGCCATTTACGAGCTGAGCTCCGCTTGACGTGTAGATATCGCTGCGTACTTCAAGAGTAACTGGCGAACCTGGAACGACAGTGAAGTTCAAGCTGTTGTACTGCGTTGCGGTCGTTGAACCGATATCCGCAGTGCTGCCAACCTGGGAACCATTGACGAACAATGCGCCATTGCGCAATGGGCCAACGTTTGAGCCAGCATATGACACTTTCAAGTTTTCAATCTTGATAGGTTCACCTGCTGCCTTGATCTGGAAGCGAGCGAGAGCAACACCTGATGCAGACAACGTAACGTTACCTGAAGGTGAATCGGTCGTCTTCGTGATGGTCAAGGTACCAGAGTTGACTGACTGAACGCCCGTCGTGAATGGGAATGTGTAGCCCGAGTTCGTCGTGGCCAACACGTTCACGTTGAGCTGTGAGTCAACAAGGTTGAGATCTGAAGCCTGTCTCAACTGGAACGAGAAGTTCTTCGTCGAGCCGCCGATGATGTCACCAACGAGTTTGATCGTGTGTGAACCAGTCGTGAGCTTCAATGGGTTTCCTGACAAATCAAAGGTCAAGTAATTGTTGACATCATATGCGCTGAGCGCTGAGCCAACCTGATTACCGTCGATGAAGAGGCGGAAATTACCCAAGTCTCCCGTTGCAACAGAACCAACCTGGCGAAGAGCGATTGCCTTCATCCAGACATCGTTCGTGCTCACGCTTGCCGTGCCGTACCACATGGTGTAATCCGTCTGTGGGTCGACTGACGTCGTTGAGACTGACGATGATGAGATGATCACTGATGCGAGCGTCGCTGACGAAACCGTCTGCGAAGCTGCTGAGATCGGGTACACTGCCGTCACCGGAACATTCGACGTAACGCCCGTGAGGGAGACTACGAAGATCTGACCGTTGTAGGTCGTGCCTGACGTGATGTCAGCGCGAACGGCGATCGTCATCGATGAGCCTGCAGGAATCGTGAAGAGACCTGAAGGAGCATTGAAGGTGATCTTGCCGGTCGAAACTGATGCTGAGTCAGTCAATCTCGTCACACCGCTGTAGAGGTAGACGTTTGACAATGCTGCATCGTTTGAAACACCGCCTCTCTGGAGAGTGACGTTCGTCACAACTGCCGGAGCTGCTGAGGTGTTCGTAAACGTGTATTCAGCGAGGTCAGCGATTGACTGTCCTGCAACGACTGCGCCGGAAACCGGTGAAGTTGCTGCGAGAGATACCTTGAGGTCAGTGCCTGAAGGGACCACCGTTGAACCGGTACCTGATGACATCGAGCCTGAGCTCAACATCGAGCGGGTCTTCGGACCAACATAACCAGCTGCTGGCGTGATGCCGTTTGCAAGCTGATATTTGATGACGGCTGCTTTCGTCAATGAACCGAAGTAACCGGTCGCTGGCGAAATGCCGAGCATGGTCTGCAATGCGGTGACATCTGCACCCTTGCTACCGACGGTGAGGTCGACAGAGAAGGTGTGGCCTGACGTCGTCGATGAAGATGACGTGAGTCCGAGGGATGCCTTGACTGCAGCTGCTTTGCTTGCATCAACGAGACCAAGCGCAACGAGCATGTCGATCTCGTATGCCGTCTTCTGCTTGAAAAAAAAAACTGCAACCAATGAGAAGACGACGTCCAAGCCGGCGACCAGTCCAAACATTGATGAAAAACTATTTCTTTTCATAAATGAATTCTAATTGTTACATTACGGAAACCGTATTCCTCGACTACTACTAAATTAATAATTGGGAATCCGATCTCCTTGCTCACCAATAGACCGCGAAGCGGCAAGAGAATGGATTTCGACTAAAAACCCATTCTCTTTGAAATTGGCAAGTGCCTCGATCCCGATACCATAGAATGACCATCCATAGAGCATCGGGTACATGCGGCCGGCGTACTGCGCGCATGACACATTTCTACTATTCCCCTCTCTCATATTCTTCACAGCATCTTGCGATGCATGCGGAGTTCGACACGAGAAAGCGGATTAGCTGACATGAACAAAACTGACTTTCTGTATTTTTTCTGCCTATTCAATTGTCAAAGTTCTCGACCACTGACAATGGGGCTTGAGCGAGCCCGACTTCAGCATTTCTGAAATGGTGGCTCTTGAGACCACCCAAACTAGACAAGCTGAAAACCTGTCTAGCCGCAAAAGATGGGAAAAGCACTTTCGCAAATGCAACTCACACCTTTGCTACCATTATATATCGTGCCTGGACCCAGGCAAAATATATTCTTGTGGATAACTGAATATAGGCTAAAAACCGGCCATTTTCGAGCTTTCGAAAAAGCGCAAAAACGGATCCGGGCAATAGCCTACAACTCTAGTATCTCCACATGGAGGCCATACTTACATATATTAGTATGAAAAACAAGTGCAAAAAATAAACAAAAAGAGATGGGCACGCCCATCTCTTTTTGTTTATTTTGATCCTATTACATTCCTAAGAAGAGAAAGTAATAGATGTCCTTTATGCTAAGAAGTATTTTGACCAGCGGCGTTCGCCTTCTTTCTTCAATACTCCCTTAGCAACCATGGCGATCAATTCCCTCTGAATAGTCTTGTCGCTGCAGCCTTTTATGTTCTTTGCAAAATCCTTGATGGTCAGCTTTGCACCGCCTTTGAGCATGGCAAGAATAATTTCCTGTCTGTTATTTTTGTCTTTGATCGGCTTATTTTCTTTTGATACTTTTATTTCAGACATTTCAGCAGGCAATTCAATTTTCTGATTGTCTTTAATAGGATTTTGTCCTTGAAAAAAGGCGGGCTGTTCTGCGATTACTGGCTTGATAGTGTCTGCTTTCTTGATCTGGTAAATATCGGTCGGAGCAAAATTGTAGTCTCCTTCAAAAAAGTTCTGGGGTACGGCAATCTTTGCTGAAGAATAATTCGCTGAGGATTCCAAGAGGAAATTCGTCAGTTTCTTCAACTCATCAGTGATGATCTGATGATTCATTGTTGAGATCATCTGGGCTGTCAGCGCCACATCAAAAAGCACGGTCATCTCGCAGAGCGCGTTCGACAGATTCTTCTGAAACAGGTCTTCGCCCCAGACTCTATCGGACATCGAGAGAGCAGTCGAAAGCATGTCAGTTGCGATCGCACGAAGCTTCCCTTTCATCGGTTCTGCATCAGCCATGACGCCAGTCAAAAGATAGATGGCGGTGACCAGCCTTTCAGTCTTCTTAAAGACAAAAAGACCGTATGAATCTCCGGAAAACAATACGTCGATATTAAGCTTGTTTTGCTGGATATTCTTGCTATCAGCACTCACCATATTGTTTTGATTTTGGCCTTCCATAGATGATATTGGTTATTAAACGTCTTTTAAAACTAGCTTGGAAAATATATGTCTTTTTTAATTTGTCTTTAAGAGATAAAAGGACAGTACTGTTGTATGTTTGCTATTATAATATGTCCTATAGAATTTGTAAAGTCCTTAAAAATAGTCCGAAATAGGCTGATACAATCGGCAATAGAGATGAAAAAAGAAGGTTTGAAAATAAGTATAAAAAGAGCAGCATTTTCAAGATGGTATACAGGCATGCAAGAATGTTGTTTGATTCAAAAAGACAAAACGAATTTTGGGGAAATTATCCACAGCATTTGCTATAATGAAGCTCATCTATGGCGTCAAAACAAAAAGAAAAACCGGCAAAAAGAGGGTCGGAATCAACGGTATGGGAAAGCATCAAGAGCGAGACGAAACAGGCGATCATTGCAGTCGTTTTTTTCGTTTTTTTCATCATATTCCTTCTCGCTTCCTTTCATAAGGCAGGGTTCGTCGGGGACGAGATCTTCTACTGGCTTTCGGTGCTCCTCGGTATCGGATACTTCCTGATTCCCCTCTTTTTCCTGATGCTCGCAATCTCCTTCTTTAAAGCAGAAGAAAAGGAATTCAATCGCATTAAGATCTTCGGCGGCATGCTCTTTTTCGTTTCCGGTCTCGGCATGATCGATCTCGTCTCGCGGACGTATTTCACGCCGGAAGGAGGCAAGCTCGGCTGGGTGATTTCGACGCCACTCTTGAAGCTCTTTGGTTTCGCGGCAAGCGCGATCATCCTGCTTGCCGTCATCGTCATTTCCTGTCTCGTCATCTTTGAAACGAAGCTCACGGTCGAGTCGCTTCTCTTCTGGAAGAAATCGAAGAAAAAGAAAGAACGCGATGAAGAGCCAGTGCGGAATCTCAAGATCATCGCGCCGCCAGAAGCGCCGGAACGCCCGCTTGAAGCAAAAAAAATCACCGAAGAAAAGACACCGGAAGAAAAAGAGAAAAAACCTGCGAAGAATACAGCGAATGGAAAGGAAGAGGGTGGTGAATTGAAAATGGCGAAGCGCTATGTGCTGGCAACCAATTACGTGCCGCCGCCGCTCTCGCTTCTTGAAGATGACCGCGGCAAATCAGTGAGCGGCGATATCAAGGCGAATGCGAATATCATCAAACGCACGCTTCAGAACTTTGGCATTGATGTGGAAATGGATGAGGTATCCATCGGCCCGTCGGTGACCCGCTATGCGCTGAAGCCTGCGGAGGGCGTGAAGATCTCGCGCATCCTCGGATTACAAAACGATCTTGCGCTTGCCCTTGCCGCACATCCGCTCCGCATCGAAGCACCCATCCCGGGCAAATCGCTCGTCGGCATCGAAATTCCAAATGCTACAAAATCCACGGTCGGCCTCGGTTCCCTGCTCTCAGCTGATGAATTCCAGAAATCGGAGAAGCCGCTTCTCGTTGCGCTCGGCCGTGGCATTTCCGGCATGACCCATTTCGCCAATATCGCGAAAATGCCACATGTACTCGTCGCAGGCGCTACCGGCTCCGGAAAATCGGTAACGATCCATGCAATCATCACTTCCCTCCTGTACCGCAATTCGCCGGAAAATCTGCGCTTCATTATGGTGGACCCGAAGCGTGTCGAGCTGACCCTCTATAATAAGATCCCGCACCTCCTCACGCCGGTCATCACTGATGCGAAAAAAACCATCCTTGCCCTGAAATGGGCCACCAAGGAAATGGATCGCCGCTATGATGTCCTCGAGTCGAATGCAGTAAAAGATATAGATTCCTACCATAAGAATGTCTATGCTCCGGCAGCGAAGAAGATCGAGGAACTCAAGAAAGCTGGAAAATACAAGGAGGATAAGGATGCATTGCCGGAACCGATGCCATATATCGTCATCGTTATCGACGAGCTTGCCGATATCATGATGGCCTATCCTCGCGAGCTTGAGGCTGGCATTGTGCGCCTCGCGCAGATGTCCCGTGCGGTCGGCATCCACCTCATGCTCTCCACGCAGCGCCCGTCGGTGAACGTCATCACTGGCATCATCAAGGCGAATATCCCAGCGAGAATCGCCTTGCAGGTGGTTTCTCAGATCGATTCCCGCACAATTCTCGACACGCCGGGCGCGGAAAAACTCCTCGGCGCAGGCGACATGCTCTATATCGGTGGCGAAATGTCGAAGCCGGTGCGCATCCAATCGGCATTCGTTTCCGAAAAGGAAGTGAAGGATGTAGCAAAATATCTGGCCAATGCCTATAAAGACGAGCTGATCGGCAGCGAGATCGACCTTGGCGGCAGCGAAACGGGAGGCAATACAAGCGACCTCGGCGGCGTATCACTCGATGACGATGACAATGACGAATTATACGAGCAGGCAAAGGACGAGGTGCTGAAAGCCGGCAAAGCATCGACCTCGTATCTGCAGCGCAAGCTTCGCGTCGGCTATGCCCGCGCGGCGCGGCTCATCGATCTCTTGGAACAGAAAGGCGTCATCGGCCCGGGAGACGGCGCAAAACCGCGCGAAGTCATCGGCGGCGCCAAACCTGCTGACGAATCCGACGACATTGATCCGGTCGCCAAAAAGCAGCTCGATGAGATGCGAAGTGACGGCGACTATCTCTAAACGCGCATTCCCGAGGCATGACTGAACGCTACAAGACCAGAAAGCATCTCGCGATCATCATAACGCTCTTCCTCCTGCTCCTCGTCGGTGGCTACACTGCCTATGAGGTGCAGAAGGTGGTATCGGGACCGCAAATTATGCTCCTTTCCCCCGAGGATGGCGCATTCGTTTCGACATCAAGCATCATGATTTCCGGCACTGCGACAAATGTGAGCGTAATCAGCCTCGATGATCGCAAGATTTTCATTGATGAGGCGGGCAATTTCAAAGAGGAGATGCTGCTCTCCCCCGGATATAATATCTTCAAGCTTGATGCGAGCGACAAATTCGGCAGCACGATAGAAAAAACCGTCGAGGTGATCTATAAGCCTGTGCTATAATCAGCATATATATGAAAAAGAAACAGAAAAAAGAGGAAGGCGAAGTCGCAATGGAAACGGCTCGAAGCGAAGAAAAAAGCATCAAGTCAGTCGAAAGCGCCATGAAGGCGATACAGACCAAATTCGGCGACGAAGCGATCATGATGCTTGGCGAGAAGCCAAAGGTGAACGTGAATGTCATCCCGACCGGCTCGATCGGTCTCGACGCTGCGCTTGGCGTCGGCGGATATCCGCGCGGCAGGATCATCGAGATATTCGGCCCCGAATCATCCGGCAAGACCACGCTTGCCCTCCATGCAGTCGCGGAAGCGCAGTCTATGGGCGGCATCTGCGCATATATAGATGCAGAGCATGCGATGGACCCAGAATACGCAAAGAAGCTCGGCGTCAAAATCGACCAGCTGCTCATTTCTCAACCGGATACCGGCGAACAAGCGCTTGATATCGTCGACTCTCTCGTGCGCAGCGGCAATATCGATGTCATCATCGTCGACTCGGTGGCAGCGCTTACTCCAAAAGACGAGATCGAGGGCGATATGGGCGCATACCATGTGGGCAAGCAGGCCCGCCTCATGTCCCAGGCGCTCCGCAAGCTCACCTCCATCGTCGCAAAATCAAAGACGGTGGTCATCTTCATCAACCAGATCCGCATGCAGATCGGCGTCATGTTCGGCAACCCGGAAACGACTCCGGGCGGCAAGGCACTCAAGTTCTATACCTCCGTGCGCCTCGATATCCGCCGCATCGCGCAAATCAAGAAGGGTGAAGAAATCATGGGCGGCCGCGTGCGCGTGAAAGTGGTGAAGAATAAAGTCGCGGCGCCGTTCAAGCAGACCGAATTCGATCTCATGTACAATGAAGGCATCTCGCGTGAAGGCGAAATCCTCGCACTCGGCGAAAAAATGATGCTGATCAAGAAATCCGGCTCGTCTTACGAATACGGCGAGACCAAGCTCGGCCGCGGCTATGACGCAGCGCGCACGTTCCTGAAAGAAAATATGAAGATCGAGAACGAGATCTTGAAACAGATACGCGCGAAGCTGAAAGAATCATAACCATATGGCGAACATACACTGGTTTATCCTGATTGTGCTTGGTGCGGCAATGATGTATGTGCCAAGACTGAATATCACCTTCAGTATATCGCTTGGCTTGGTGCTCCTCATTCTCGGCATATTCGGCCTGATACGAGGGCTCTTCAAATAAACAAAAACCGCCTTCCGGCGGTTTTTGTTTGTCTTATTTGGTTACGCGGCCGACATACTCCCCTGTCTCGGTATTCACGATCGCAATATCTTTTTCGGTGATGAAGAGCGGAGCATTGATGATGGCGCCGGACTCGAGCGTCACTTGCTTCGTGGCATTCGTCGAGGTATCGCCTTTGACTGCTGGCGGCGCTTCGACGACTTTCAGCTCGACTTTGATTGGCAGATGCACGCCGATGATCTTCTCGTCGAAAATCGCAGTCTCGATGATCGAATTCGGCTTCATGAATTTTGCCGGCGTGCCGATGGCCGCTTCGGAAAGGTTGAAGCGATTCTTCGGATCATTCGGATCGGAGAACCAGTAGAGATTCTTGTTATCCTTGTACATGAACTTTGCATCCTTGTAGGTGATTTCCGCTTCCGCGACGCGCTCGGACTGATGGAATGTGATTTCCACGACCTTGCCGCTTACCATATGCTTGAGCTTGGCGACATTCACTGCTTTATAGCCGCCTTTGGAGCCGATCTGGCTGGCTACCACCTCGTATGGTTCGCCATCATAGAGGATGGTCGTTCTCGGCTTTATTTCATTGTAATTCAGAAGCGCCATGTGTTTTTATGTTTATTGCAGGACTGATTCTATCGGATTTTTGCGGAAAAACAAGGGGCCGGGCCGCAAAGCGGCCCGGCCCCTTGCATGAACCGTTATTTCGCGACAAATGGCAGGAGAGCCATGAAGCGGGCGCGCTTCACTGCCTCGGCGAGCTGGCGCTGGCTCTTGGCATTCACGAAGGTCTTCTTCTTGCCCATGAGGCGTGCATGCGGATTCAGGAACTTCTTCAGGAGCTCCACATCCTTGTAATCGACGTATTTGATATTATTCTGCGAAAAAAAGCACTGTTTCATAGAAAATGGATAGTACTATAGTTTATAGTTTTCTGCAACTAGAACGGAATATCGTCTGGGTTGATCTCTTCGGACGGATACTCGATAGTATCCATCTCGGGCATCTTCGACTTCGGCGCGCTTGGCGCATCTGACGCTTGAGCGCTGCCGCCCATAGCGCCCGACGGGCCGAACTGGAAATTCTCGACGACAATCTCGGTGCGATATTTCTTTGAACCGTCGTTCTTATCATCCCAGCTTCTCGTCTCGATGCGTCCTTCGACAAAAAGCGATCGGCCTTTCTTCATATACTGGGCAATGAGCTCGGCTGGTTTGCCATACGCGACGATATTGTGAAAGGTGGAGGAATCCTTCTTCACGCCGTTTGCATCCTTCCAGCTGCGATTCGTCGCCAAGCCGAAATTCGCCACCTTCATACCCGACGGCAAGGATTTCAATTCCGGATCGCGGGTCAGATTGCCGAACAGGAATGCCTTGTTGATATTCATGAGAACAGTATACTATATTCCCACTTCCTGCGATACGAACTGGTCGATAGACTTGTCGATTTCCTCAATCGAGGCAGATTTTTCCTCAGCCTTTCCTGATGTGCTCTTCGGTGCGAAATTCGTCTTGATCTTGCCTTCCTTGTCGGAAAAAACCGTGATCTTCGGAGAGTACATGGTATTTTCACGGACCGTCTTCACGATGAGATAGCGCAGGACATTCTCATTCCCTTTGAGCGCAGCATCGATCGCTGCGATATCGCCAGCTTCCGGCAGCTCGAACTTCACGAAGCCGAAATATGCCGTATCGAATGTCTTATACAGGCCGCCGAATGCTTTCTTGATAGCGTATGCAAGCGGGCGGAGCTTTGGCGCCTCTTCGGCGATGACGATCGCCTTTTCCTTTGCCAATACTGCCGCGATCTTCGCCGCTTCGGCCGGAATATTTTCCTCCGCAATGGAAGAAATAAGGTGGTAGCCCACCTCGTAGATCCGTTCACCGCTTATTTTCGGTGCTTTCTCCTTTTTACTCATAGGACAAGACAATAGCACACTCAAGAGGCCATTGCAAACGGTTTTGCTAGAATTTCAAGACATCCGAAAACTCCTTTTTATCCTTGAATTTCCCCACAACGGCGAGATTGAGCCCTTCGTTCTTGAAGATACGCTCGGCGACGAATTTCACGTCCGCAGCCGTCACTGCCTTCACTTCCTTGATAAGCTCATCGGCAGTCTTCAGTTTTTCATTGAGCACCTCCTGCATGCCGAAGAATTCAGCGAGCGAATCAGACGATTCAAGACCGAGGTTCTGGGTACCGATGAGATAGCGCTTTGCCTTTTCAAGCTCATCGGCAGAAATCACCTCGGTTTTCAGGCGGCGAAGCTCGCCGACAATCGCACTCACCCCTTCTTTGACCCGCTTGCTGTCGACACCGGACGAGACGGCAAAGACGCCGTGATCGGTAAATGAATCGTTGTCCGCATGCACGCTGTAGCAGATGCCGAGCTCTTCGCGCATTTTCATAAAGAGGCGCGAGCTGAAACCACCAGACAGGATACTGCGAATGACGCGTAGCACCGGAGCATATTTACTATGTACATTGAATGAGCGCACGCCGACGATGATATGCGTCTGATCAGTATCTTTGTAATAGACTGTCGCAGCCGGCGACCCTTGGAACTCGGCGACTTTCTGCTTGTCCCCTTTCTTCCAGGTGCCCGCCTTCTGGAACAGCTTCATCACTTTTTTCTGTACGTCCTTTTCGCTGATCTTTCCGGCCACAATGACCGTCGTTGCCGGGGCAACATAGTGCTTGCCGCGATAGTCGATGAAATCGGCACGCTTGGTCTTCAGGATATTCTCCTTGGGCCCAAGTATTTTCCAGCCAGCCGGCTGATCCCCATACAAGAGCTTATAGAATTCATCTGCAGCGATTGAGGACGGCAAATCCATGTGGCGGTTGATCTCCTCGATGATGACGCCCTTTTCCTTTTCTATTTCTGCTTCTGGAAAGGTCGGGTTCAGATAGATATCGGAGACGACATCGAGCACCGTGTCGAGATTCTTATAATCCGCCTTGGCATAATAGCCGGTATATTCGTGGCCGGTGAATGCATTGTAGATCGCGCCGATGCCGTCGAGCTCTTTGGAAATATCCTTGGATGTCGGGCGATTCGTCGTACCCTTGAAGCACATATGCTCGAGAAAATGCGAGATGCCATTATTGTCCTTGTGCTCGTATTTGGAGCCAGTCTCGACGAGGATGAGCACGGTGACCGTCGGATTCGACTTCATCGGCACCGTGATGACCCGCAGGCCGTTCTTCAAAATTTTTTTCGTATATTGCATAAGAAGAATATAGCATAAAAAAATACGCCTGCCGACAGGCAGGCGTATTTTTTTATGCAAGCATTTTTTTCAAATGGTCTTGCAGAGCGGAAATTTTTATTCTCTCCTGCTTACCGGTATCGCGGTCGCGGACGGTCACGCAATCATCTTTTTCGAGCGTCTCGAAGTCGACAGTCACGCAGTACGGCGTGCCGATCTCGTCCTGGCGGCGATAGCGCTTTCCGATATTGCCATTATCATCGAACATCACTGCGCCAAATTCTTTTTTCAAGGCAGCGTATACTTCGCGTGCTTTCTTCACGAGCTCCGGCTTGTTCTTCAGAAGCGGAAAAACGGCGATCTTCACTGGCGCAAGCGCAGGCTTGAAGCGCATGAAAATGCGCTTCTCCCCGCCGAGATCGTCTTCGGTATAGGCCTCGGCAATGACCGCAAGGATGCTGCGATCGACACCGAAGGTCGGCTCGACGCAATGCGGCGTAAATTTCTGTTTGGCCTCTTCATCCATGTATTCGAGGCTGACGCCCGAGGCATTGGAGTGGTTCTTCAGATCAAAATCGGTGCGGTATGCGAGGCCGTAGAGCTCGTTGACGCCAAACGGGAAATCGTATTCGAAATCGATCGTGCGCTTGGAATAATGTGCGAGCTTCTCCTTTGGCACTTCGAGCTCGTGAATATGATCTTTCGAAAGGCCAAGGGTCTCCGTCATCCATTTCCACATTTCTCCTCTCCAGTATTCAAACACTTTCTCCCAGTCCTCCCCTTTTAGGAAATACTCGATCTCCATCTGCTCGAATTCGCGGGAGCGGAAGGTGAAATCGCGCGGCGCGATCTCGTTCCTGAACGCTTTGCCGATCTGCGCGAGGCCAAATGGCAGCTTCGGGTGGAACGAATCGACAACATTCTTATAATTGACGAACATGCCCTGGGCAGTTTCCGGGCGCAGATATGAGACAGATTCATCATTCTGCACGGGACCGACATTCGTCTTGAACATCATATTGAACTGGCGCGCTTCGCCGAGCTCGCCGCCGCATTCCGGGCATTTCTTCTGGTCTTCGAGCTGGTCGGCGCGGAAGCGCTTCTTGCATTTCTTGCATTCGACGAGCGGATCGGAAAAGGTGGCGACATGGCCGGACGCACGCCACACATTCTGATTCATGAGAATTGCCGCATCAACACCGTACATGTCTTCGCGGTCGGTCACGAACGTCTTCCACCAGAGATTCCTGATATTATTTTTCAGCGTAATACCGAGCGGACCATAGTCCCAGGTACCGGCGAGGCCGCCATAGATTTCCGATCCCTGATAGATAAAGCCGCGGCGCTTGGCGAGCGAGATGATGTCCTCCATGCGTGCGTTTGATTCCTTTTTCGCCATATTTTCGTACTGTATCCTAAAAGTAGGTCTTTTGCCAGCCAGTTATCTGCCGACCTTGCCGATGCCCGGGACGTATTGCGGGTCGTTCACCACATCGGTCGTGACTGCTGGGCGGTTCTCGGACAGCGTCTCGCCCGAATAGGAATCGGTGCCGGTGATCGTCGCGGCGTTAACGAGCGGCACATCGAAACCGAGTTGTGTGATCGACGGCGTAACAGACACCTGGAATGAAACTTCTTTGGGCGGATACGTGGTGCCGGTGCCCGACTGCATGGCGCCAATAGTCCAGAGTACCTGCCGGGTAGCATCATTGTACGAGACATTTTCAGTTGTCGGACTCGTGAAGCCAGCCCATTTTACATTTGGCGGCAACGTCGCTGCGACGCTCACATTATTCGTGTTATTAAATGAATCGCTTGCAGTCCAGGTGACGGTGTATGTCGTTTCTTGATCGACTTTCGGCGGAAACGGCCCTGAATTCTCGAACGGGCCGATGGTGCGGAAACTGCGCGACAAGAGGCCAAGCCCCGAGGAGAGCTTCAGCGTTTTCTTGCCGCTATAAAGAAGCTCCGAGCTGTTGCCGCCGCTCGTGCGGCTGCCGGTGATCGTCGTCGTCATGGTTATCGCAGCATTGGCGAACTGCACATTGGTCGCTACCGACGGCAAAAGCGTCGCAAGGGTAAAATTCGCCGTCCCCTGATCGGAAGGAGCGAGAGTTTCAAGGTCGCCGAGGGTCGTCTTATCGAACGTGATGGTATTGTCCTTCGAGCTGTAGAAGCCGTTATCCACGCCGACCTGGGTCTTGTCGAGAATCTGCCCTGAGAGCTTTGTCACGACGCTTACATTGTAGATTTTTTCCGGCAAATTGTTCTGCCAGGTGAGGTTCGCGGTGATCTTGTCCCCGGCCGAAATCGGCACCGAGTCATCGGCGCTCTGATTGACGAGCATCGTAAGGCTCACCGATGCTTTTTGAATCGTGATGTCATCCATAGCAAGGGCAAGCGGCGTATCGATGGTGTTCTTGTCGGTCGATTTCGGCGTACCAACAGTGAATTTCAGCACCCGCTCCTCGCCATCCTGCCCATTGATCATACCCGTGATGATAATGGTGCGCTCCTGGCCTGGCGCGAGATCGCCGATCGTAAAAACGCTCTGATCGAGATTCGCCGGCTTGGTATTCGCGGATACGAAATCGAAACCAAACGGATAGTCAGCTTTCAGGATGAGATTGGTCAGGGCCGAGAGCGTATTCGATTTTATTTTTATCGTCATCTGCGTTTGCTGTCCGGCATTGACTTGGTTGTCGCCCGCTATCGTCAGCGTAACCGGAGAGGAGCTCAAGAGCACCGTATAATCCTTTTCCTTGCTGAAGACGGCGTTTGATCCGGGAATGCGGTATTCGACGGTGATCTTCACGGTTTCTTGCGTATTCTCCTGTCCGAAGAGTACCGCTTTGACCAGGCGCTCCTGGCTTTTGCCGACCGGCATGTCGCCGATGAGTAGGCTTTCGCGCGGCAAATCCTTTGATGAGGCATCGGCGGTTTTCGTGCCGCTCGGATACTCGATGCGAAGATCGACGGTATTAAGCACCGTCTGATTATTATTCGTCACCGTGATATCAAGCGGTAGCACTTCCCCGCCTGCGACCGACACCGGGCCGTTGACGGCAATGCCGATATTGTTTGCAGACACGGTATTCGACCCCGCTAAAAACGTATAGGCTGCAAAAGCGACGGCAAGGGCGAAAAAGACGAACGCGCCAAAGAGTATCTGGGGATAGGTCAGGCGGAAGCGGGATTCGGCTTTTACATCGTCCTGCCAAGCGGCTGGCGCTTCCGTACGCATATCGGCAGGAGAAATACCGTGGCGCTTCTTGGCGAAAATGCCGTCAGTATTCCTCGAGTAGAGGACGTCTTTGACGCTGTCGATCTTGCTTTTTTTCTCTTCGCCCTCGAACATATTCGAAGCCAATTATACCATGAAAATCCTACAGGCTGGTCTCTTTCAGCGCATCGTTGATGTCGCGGATCGCAGCGGAGCGAAGAGGCAGGAATGCGGCAAGCGAAGCATCCGAGATAGCAGTATCCCCGCTGAATGGCAGATATGCTGCGGAAGACTTGAAATAGCCGAGCACTGATAGGATGCGCAGGACCGTGAGGGTCTCCAGGCTTTTGAGCTCATCGCCATGAAGGTCATGCTGCGAAAGAAATGCGGCAAAATCGACAATACAGGAAAAAAGAGCTTCGTTCTTTTCTTCGCCATGCACAAGCCGCAAAAGAAGCGACAGGATATTCTGCATGACAGCGCGCTTGTCCGGCAAAGCAAGAAGATCGAACTGGGACCGGGCCTCAGCGCTCGTAATGCGCCAAAACTCCTTCCCTTTCACTACTGATAGAGAAATGAGCGAGAGCTCTTCGAGATGGCCTTTGAGCTTCGATTTGCCGAGGCGGACACCCTGTGCGATAGCTCGGATAAATCCGAGGTCTTTGGTCAATAAAAAATACATGCGATTCGCCTCGCCCCGCGGGAGGCTTTTGACGATGATCGCGTCTGTCGTATAGATATGGTGCACGGAACGCTTAGCTTGCTTTTGCGAGTACCGGCTCAGCTTCAGCGAGATTCGCAGCGAGCGTCGTCATTTCTTTTGCAAGGTCGATCTGATCCTGATACGCCTCCTTCAGAGCAGCAGCATTTGCAAACGGTTCTATGCCAAGGACCGTCTTCGCACGGAATGCTTTGATGCCATCTTCAAGCTCGAGTACTTTCGCCCGAAGGTCTTCTATGCCGGCAAGGGCGGATTTTTTCTGCTTCTTCTGCTCCTCGCACAGCTTCAATATTTCAGAGATATGCGGCACGAGGCTTGAGAATTTGATCTTATTCGTCACGTCGGCATCGGTAAATTGATCGATGAGCTTCACGCCAAGATCGAGGCGGCCTGCAATCGCACCCGCAGCGCGTACCGCATCCTGCTTCTCAATGCGGGCTCGATTCTTCTGGATCTCCGCCTGCTTTTCCTGATTGATCCAGCCCTGCTCGATATGCAGATTCTCCTCGCCGCCAAATTGTTCGAATGATGTCATGTGCCTAGTATAGCATTATTTGAGCGCAAGCTTGAATGACATACCGTCGGCATCAAGCGTCTCTCCCCCGGATACAGCCTCAAATGAGACTTTTTTCAGGCTCGTTGCCTTCATGATCTCGGCTTCAAAAGCTGCTATAAGCGCCTTGCCTGCTTTATCCGTTTCCACGGAAAGCATTGCCGGATCGCCCGGATTGAGTTTCGCTGCTTTACGGAGCTCCTGGACAGCGCGCATGATCTCGCGCACGATTCCCTCTTCTTTCAGTTCTTTCGTAAGCGTTGTGTCGAGCTCGAGGTCAGTTGCAAGCGACACATCAAAGCTAATTGCTTTGACATTGAGCTCATCTTTCACAAGATCGAAATATGCCGGGCTATCTTTGAGCAGAGCCGATTTGATGCGGACAGATGCAAGCGGCTGGCGCACTTTGATGCCTGATTTTGCGCGCGCCTCGAGGCCGAGAGAAACGATTCGGCGGGTTTCATGCATAAGCTCGAGCGTTTGCACTTCTCTCTCCGAAAGCGTGCCGACAAACTGCTCCGGCCAGCTTTCCAGATGTACGCTTTCCTTTTGCATGCCGCCCGTAATCTTTAGATAAAGGTCTTCCGCAAGAAACGGCAGAGACGGCGCGATGAGCTTGGCGAATTCCATGAGCACGGCTTTCGTGGTGAGCATGGCAGCATTACGATCATTCGCATCGTCCGACTTGAAGCGGTCGCGCGAACGACGCAAATACCAGGTTGAAAGATCGTCGACGAAATCCGCAACTGGCCGCGTGGCGCGATCGAGCTCGTATGCATCAGTTGCACGGGTCATCTCGCTTGCGGTTTCCTTGAGGCGCGCGACAATCCAACGATCGAGAATATTGTCAGACACACTCGTGTTCATATCTGCATCGAATCCGCCATACATCTCGAAAAAGGAATAGACATTCTGGACGCGCATGATGATTTTCTTCCCGACATCATCGACGCCCTTGTTGGCGAATTTCAAATCCTCGGCTTTCACCACGGGCGATGACAAAAGGTAATAGCGCAGCGCATCAGCACTGTATTCTGACACGAGCTCGAGCGGATCGGAATAATTATGCAAATGCTTCGACATTTTCTGGCCGTCTTCGGCAAGGACAATGCCATTTACCACGACGTTCTTGTAGGATGATTCCCCGAACAGCGCGACGGAGAGAATGAGCATCGTGTAGAACCAGCCGCGCGTCTGATCGAGGCCTTCGGCGATGAAATCGGCCGGAAAGCGCTTGTGGGCCTTCGGATCGAAGAGTTTGCCGTTCTCAAACGGATAATGCATCTCGCCATACGGCATCGAGCCCGATTCAAACCAGCAGTCGAAAACTTCCGACACGCGTTTCATCCGCCCGCCGCACGCGCAGGGCAAGACCACTTCGTCGATGAAGGGACGATGCATGTCGAGCTCGTAATTGCGATTGTGCGGAATCGGTGCAAATGGCAATTCACGTATCTCGGAATTCCCGATGAAATCGATCTGGGTGCGCGTCTTCACAAGCTCGGTCGGATGCATGCCTGCCGCGCCGCCGAAAAGAAGCCATATCGGCGTATTATGCGAGACGATGAGCACTGTCTTGCCAACATGCTTGGCATCGATATCGTACAGAAACTCAGTAATGCGATTCTTCACCTGCGTGTAATTCTCGCCGCCTTCCGGTGTCTTCGAGAATTTTTCAAAGCGGGAGCCAAAAAATGCCTGATATTCTGCATCCGGTCTGCCGTCGAGCACTCCCACATATATTTCGTGCAGACGCTCGTCGAAAACGATCTTGTCTTTCGGATAGCCGATGGTCTCAGCGATGATTTCGGCAGTCTCGCGCGTGCGCATGAATGGAGACGCATAGATGATATCTACCTTTTCCGTTGCAAGTTTCTTCCCTGCCTCCGCTGCCTGATGCCGGCCATTTTGTGTCAGATGATTGACTGTTTTCGGATTGGAGCTCAAGGTCCGCGTCAGATTGCTTTCCGCTTCGCCATGGCGTGCGACCAGGAAGCGATTGCCCTTGTTCGTCTTCGCTTTGATATCAGCAACTGAACCGATAAAATGGGTTTCCTTGCATTTCTCGCAGCGCCAGACTGGCAGCGGCGCGCCCCAGAAGCGCGATCGGGAAATCGCCCAGTCGCGCGCGCCCTCGAGCCATTTGCCGAAGCGGCCCTCGCCTACCTCGTGCGGTACCCAGGAAATATGCTTGTTCGCCTCGATGAGCTTGTCCTTGAATTTCGTCACTTCCACGAACCAGGAGCTCGTCGCATAATTCAAAAGCGGCGTATCGCAGCGATAGCAATGCGGATATGAGTGGGTGAATTTCTCTTTAGCGAACAGCTTCCCCTTGCCCGCAAGGAATTTGATGACTTCGATATCGGCAAGCTGCGAATTCTCGATCGGCTTCACTTTCTGTCCGGCGAATTCTTTCACCTCCGGCTTGAAACGGCCGTCCATGCCGACATGCTGGATGAAGGGCAATTTGTTCGTATTACCGAGATTGAGGTCATCCTCACCGAATGCCGGCGCGATATGCACAATGCCGGTGCCGTCTTCGGTAGTGACGAATGCTGCACCATATACTTTCCAGCCATTCTCGCGATTTTTCAGATCCGGCTTGTCATAATAATCGAAAAGCGGCGTGTATGGCATGCCGACAAGCGCAGAGCCTGGAATTTTCTCGAGCAATTCGTATGTTTCTTTGATGACCGGCAAACGCGGCTCGGCAAGGATGAATTTTTCCGCGCCGATCTGGATCTTCGCATAATCGATATCGGGATTCACCGCGAGCGCGACATTGCCCGGCAAGGTCCATGGCGTCGTCGTCCAGGCCAGGAAAAATGTTCCCGGTTCGTCTTTCGATTCGAATTTCGCAATGACTGAAATATCGGTAATGTCCTTGTAGCCTTGGCTCACCTCGAAATTCGAGAGTGTCGTGCCGCAATGCGGGCACAGATGCATGGATTTGAAACCTTCATAGACGAGGCCTTTGTCGTGAAGCTGTTTGAATACCCACCAGACGCTTTCGGTGAATGATGGATTGATCGTGCGGTAGTCGTTTTCCATATCGACGAAGCGGCCCATGCGCGGGATGATCTTCTTCCAGTCCTCGACATAGGTAAAGACTTTGCTTTTCGCGATGTCATTGAATTTCTCGAGGCCGAATTCCTCGATATCCTTTTTCGACTTCAGACCGATCTCCTTTTCGACGATATTCTCGATCGGCAAGCCGTGGCAGTCCCAGCCCCAGCGGCGCGGCACATGGTAGCCGCGCATAGTCTGATAGCGGCCGACATAATCCTTGATTGTGCCGGCAAGCAAATTGCCATAATGTGGCAAGCCGGTCGCAAACGGCGGACCGTCGTAAAAGACGAATTCCCCTCGTGGAGATTCCTTCGCGAGCGTTTTTGCGAAGATATTCTTTTCCTGCCAAAAGGCGAGTATTTCCTCTTCCCGTTCGGCAATTTTACTCTTGGCGACCGGCGCTTTCGGTTTTTCGTCTTTATTTTGAGCCATAGTTCAGATAGAAATCCATTGTAGCAGCTTTTTGCCAAAGAAAAAGGGCGGTCATTTTGTACCACCCTTCTTTATTCTGTCCAACTCAAATCAAAAAGTTCCCTGACTGCTTTCTTAATTTTATGAACCTCTCCATTCTTAAGAATATTGTACAATGCGGAAATTCTTAGCATCGCATGCTCTATCCAAGCTAACCGACTCATATTAGAGACTGTTAATTCAGCTATCTGCTTTTTCAAATCAGCAATCTCTTTAAATGGTCCCTCAGCAAGCTTGTGTGGAAGATCGATATCACACTGTACACCCCCGCATGTCACACCATTCTTTGAATCTATCATTGATGGTGTTTTGCATACAAAACAATGGCCTAATCGCATGAAAACACCTCCTCAAAAAATAGAGAGACAATTTCTACAAAAAACATATCACATCCGCTCTGGCGCAGCAATGCCGAGCAGATTCAAGCCGTTTTTAAGCACGATTGAAAACGCATCGGTGAGCGCCACCTTGTATGGCGAGGTCAGGTCTGCATCATCCACGATCTTGTTCTTCGCATAAAAGCTATTGAACGAGGACGCGAGCTCGATGAGATAGAACGTAATATAGTGCGGCGAATACTCTGCGCCAGCGCGCGCGACGACTTCCGGAAATCGATAGAGCATTTTCTCAAGCTCGCTGACTTCTCCCGTCCCCTTTTTCGGGCTCGGCTTTACCTTGGCGCTTTTGGCCTTGCGGATGATCGACCGCGCACGCGCATATGAATACTGCAGATAAGGCCCGGAATCTCCCTCGAATGAGAGCGATTTTTCGAAATCGAAAATGATGTCCTTGCCGGTCACTTGGCGAAGGATTGCATACTTGAGCGCGCCAACTGCCACCTGTTCTATCACTATCTGCCGCTCTTTCTCGCTCATCTCGCGATCCGTCATCTTTGCGGCGACTTTTTCCTTCACGTCTGAAAGCAATGACATGAACGTAATCACGTCTCCGGTACGCGAGGACATTTTGCCGCTCGGCAAGCGCAGCATGCCATGGGAGACATGCGAGGTCTTTGCAGCAAGATCCGGAAATACGAGACTCATCGCTTTCAGGAGCACTTTAAAATACTCATTGATCTCATTGCCCGTCACGATAATAGACTTGTCGTATTTCGTCTTGTCGTATTTTATCTTTGAAAGGCCGAGCTCTTTCGCTTCATAGGTCGGCAAGCCCTCGTTGTTTATGAACACGCGCGTATGTAGGCCGTATTTCTCCCCGGGGAAAATGATCGAGCCCTTCTCGCCTTTCTCGAATACCGGGCCGATATTCTTTTCCACAATTTCCTTGCCGAACGGCCCTGTCTTGCTCTCGAAGAAATAGACAGCGAATTTCGTGCCGAGAATTTTGTAGATGGATTCGAAATAATCTAGAGAGATCTTCCGGCCCCAGTCATAAAGCTTGTTTATCGCCTTGTCTGATCGGTCATAAATTATCTTGTTCAGTTCGGCAAGTCCTGCCTTATACTTCTCCTGGCCAAATTCTGGTTCCTGAGCACCGGTAGCATATGCTTTTCCTAAAAATACCGCCTTCGCTTCGAGTGATTCCTTTTCGGGAAGCATGATCCCTTTATCAAGCGCAAGGAGCCTCATGCCATATATTGCCTTCGCTACATGCAACCCCACATCGCCCTGATAACAGGCGCGCTTCACCTTCGCACCATTCGCTTCCACGATGCGCGAGATGGACTCGCCGATCGAGTTCGACATGAGATGGCCGATATGGAATTCCTTGAATGGATTCGGATCAGTGTACTCGACGACCGTCTTCGCACCTTTCAAATCTTTGCTGGTTCCGAATTTATTTCCAGCTTTTATAATATCTGCTGTCGCGCTCGCAAAAAACTGTGGCGACAGGGTGAAATTGATGAAGCCCGGACCGGCAACCTCTACCTTCTCTACTTCCTTCGGCTTGCTCTTGAGGATTTCTGCGACGATTTTTTCTGCAAAAGCACGAGGATTATGAAAATTTTTTGTTTCATTTACTGGCCTATATGTAGTCCAGACACCATGTTTTTCATTATGAATAACCTTCGAGGTCGGTCCGAAATATTTTAATGCAATAGTTGTTGTGTAATCGCCATGAGAAAGCTCGGCTGGATGCTCGAGCACGATTGCCCCATCTGCCGGCAGGCCGAGGCTTTTCAGACTATTCTGTATGGCTTTTTCCAATGCAGAGCGAATCATATTCTGAAAGCTTATCACAGAACGAGAGAGGAAAAAATGCTATACTACGAGCATTAACAATCATATTCGTACTATGGAAAAAACAAAAACAACCGCAAAAGATTTCTTCCTCTGTCTTGGCATCGGCATCGGCCTCTATACGAGTACGATCAGTTTTCTCGTGCTCGCCTTCCAGATCACCGACTATCTTTTTCCGCTTTCAGGCGAATACCTTTCAGTGGATGGCATGATTCGGAGCTCGATCGCCGCGCTCGTCATCTTCTTCCCTGTCTTCCTGTATCTCCTGAAGCTTGGCAATGACGACCTGGCCGCGCATCCGGAAAAGAAAGACATCTGGGTCCGGCGCTGGATGATCTATCTCACCCTCTTTCTCGCCGGCCTTGCCATGGCGATAGACCTCGTTACGCTCGTGTACCGCTTCCTCGGTGCCGAAGACCTGACCCTGCGCTTTTTCCTGAAAGTCGCGCTCGTCTTCGTGACGGCGCTCGTCGTCTTCCGCTCAATGCTCGCCGATCTGCGCCGCACGGCATTCGCCGTCACGCGGTGGATGAAAGTTGAGACGATCATCACTGCAGTTGTCCTGCTTGCAGCGGTTGTCGGCGGCGTATGCATCATCGGCTCCCCTGCCGCGCAGCATGCAAAGCAGCTTGATGCGACACGTGTGAGTGATCTCGCAAGCATTCAGAATCAGATCGTGTATACACAATGGACAAACAAAGGCATGGTGCCAGAGACGCTCGACGCGCTGAAAGACCCGATCTCAGGCTATACGCTGCCGACCGATCCTGAGACGCATGCAGCCTACGAATACGCGAAGCTCTCAAAGAACAGCTTCGAGCTCTGCGCCACCTTCTCGACAGCAAGCGATGCAGTAGCAAATGGCAGCACGCGCGCCGCCTATCCGAACATGCCGGAAAATGAGAATTGGCAGCACCCGGCCGGCCATGCCTGCTTTACGAGAACGATAGACCCGACACTCTATAAGGTAGCGCCAGTGAAATAGGAAAATAAAAAGCCGGGCCGCTCTGCGGCCCGGCTTTTTATTGTTCGCTTACGAGAGGTGCTTAGAGACGAGCTTCGTCATCTCGAACATGTTCACCGTATCCTTGCCGAAAATGACTTTGAGATTCGCATCGGCATTGATATTGCGCTTGTTCTTCGCGTCCTGAAGACCGTTCTTCTTGATGTATGCCCAGAGCGCCTTCACCACTTCCGAGCGAGGCATTGGGCCCTTGCCGACGATCTTTGCGAGATCGGCGCTGACATTGAGGGGCTTCATAAACGCTGAACCTTTTGCTGCCATATAGTTTTGCTTAAATAAGATTACTGCTAATAAGTACCCTCTAAGGCTAGCATGGAATGCCTCTTTTGGGTATAGGCGGCTTGAGAGGCTATTTTCCGCTGCTGCCAAAGCCTGCTGCTCCCCGCTTCGTATCGGAAAGCTCTGCAACCTCCTGAAATTCAGCTGTTTCCTTTTTCTGAATGAGCATCTGCGCCACCTTATGCCCTTTTGCAAAGGTATATACTTTTTCGCTCAGGTTCACCAGCCCGATGAGCAACTCGCCGCGATAGCTCGAGTCCACGACTCCGCCGATCGTCTTCACTCCTTCCTTGATACCAATACCGCTTTTGTCCCACACGAGGCCGACATATCCTTCGGGAATCTCGAGTGCAATGCCGGTCTTTACCGCTTTTCGCTCGCCCGGCTGCAATGTCGTATCCTCTATCGCAAGAAGGTCAAATCCCGCATCATCATGATGCGCATAGCTCGGCATTTTTGCATCCGGATGCAGCTTTTTAATTTTTAAAATCATTTCCGAAGAATCTGATCGATTTTCTTCGCGAGTTTTACCATATCCTTCTCTTTCGCGCCACGAGTGGTCTCGCCGGCCGTGCCGAGGCGGATGCCAGATGGATCGAAAGCGCTTCGCGTCTCGTTCGGAATAGTATTCTTGTTGACGATAATGCCGGCTTTCTCGAGCTTCACGCTCGCCTCTTCGCCCGACATGCCTTTCCCGTCCATCCACGTATCAACGAGGATGAGATGGCTGTCCGTACCGCCGGAGACGATCTTCCAGCCAAGCTTCTTGAGCTCCTCCGCGAGCACTTTCGCGTTCTTCACCACCTGTTGTGCGTACTTCTTGAATGCCGGGCTTGCCGCTTCCTTGAGCGCCACGGCCACTGCTGCAATCTGATTCATATGCGGCCCGCCCTGAAGCCCCGGGAATACCGCCTTGTCTATCTTCGCACCGAGTTCGCGGCTATCTACTTTTGAGAAAATGAGCGCGCTTCGCGGGCCACGCAAAGTCTTGTGCACCGTCGTCGTCACGATATCAGCATATGGAAATGGCGATGGGTATGCACCGCCGGCAACAAGCCCGGCGAAATGCGACATGTCCACCATCAAGAGCGCGCCGCATGCGTCCGCGATCTCGCGGAATTTCTTGAACTCGACGACACGCGGATAGGCTGTAAATCCCGCGATAATCATATTCGGCTTCTCGGCAATCGCGAGTTTTTTTATTTCTTCGTAGTCGATACGCTCGGTATTCTTGTCGACGCCGAATGGTACCTGGGTCCAGATCTTTCCTGTTGCAGATACTTTATGACCATGCGTCAGATGCCCGCCATGAGAAAGGGTCATGCCCATCACTTTTCCACCTGGCGGCACGAGCGCGAGATACACGGCAAGATTCGCCGGCGAACCTGAAAGCGGCTGCACATTCACATACCACTCTCCTGCTTTCAGGCCAAATGCTTTGAGTGCGCGAGCTTGCGCAAGCTTCTCGAGCTTGTCAGTGAATGTCTGGCCTTTATAGTAGCGCTTGTCCGGATAGCCTTCCGAATACTTGTTCGTGAATTTCGAGCCGAGCGCTTCAAGCACATCGTCCGAGACATAGTTTTCCGAGGCGATGAGCGATATCGTCTTTTTCTGCCGTGCCTCCTCGGCCTTGATGAGCTTTTTTATTTCTGCATCTTTCATGAATATCAGGTATTCAAATTAGGATAGCACTAAATGTACAGGCCTGCACGCCGGATAAGAAAATGCTATGATGAAAATAATACCTATGGAAGATACTGCCCGCATGAAGCCAGTGACTGACCGAATACCTGATACTCAGTATCAGGATTTGCTCAAGCGCATTCTTAAGGAAGGAACCCGAACAAATACCCAACAGGAAACGGATGCAATAACCCTGATAGGGCCAGGCTCAATGCATTTCAAGCTTGAAAACGGCTTTCCGATAATTACCGAGCGAAATATGAGCCCGAAAGAATCGGACAAGTTGCCGGTCACGATCTGGAAACAGGCTATCGGTGAAATATTCGCATTCATAAATGGCGCCCGCACGCTCAAAGAACTTGAGGACTTCGGCTGCAGTTGGTGGGCGCCGTGGGGTACGGAAGAAAAATGCAAAAAGCGTGGACTAGAGACTGGCGATCTTGGTCCAGGATCATATGGCGCGGCATTCCATGATTTCCCGATGATAGACGGGGGTACGTACAATCAATTCAAGAATATCGTGGAGCAGATCAAGGAGCAGCCACATCTGCGAACGCATTTCATCAGCCCATGGATTCCGCAATACACGATCCGCGGCAAAGGCAAGCAGCAAAAAGTGGTTGTCGCTCCCTGCCACGGCTGGATACATATCCGCATCATCGATAATAAGCTTACCTTGCATATGATGCAGCGTTCCGGCGACGTGCCAGTCGGCGTGCCGTCAAACATGGTGCAATACGCAGCACTGACCATGGCGCTCGCGCAGGTGACTGATACCATCCCTTATGAATACGTACATACGATTTCCGACGCGCATATCTATGTCGATCAAGTACCAGCAGTGGAAATAATGCTTGCGCGAGAGCCACGGGCATTCCCGACCATGAAAATCAATCCGGAGAAAAAAGATATATTCGATTTTAGAAAAGACGATTTCGAGCTTTCTGATTACAATCCGCATCCGGGCATCAAAGCAATACCAGTCGCTATATAATCATGCCAAAGAAAGCATTCATCGTGTCTGACAATGTGCGTCCGGAAAATAAGAAAGTCTATGATACCATAGCCAAAAAAGGCCATTGCCCGTTCTGTCCAGAAAACCTATTCGCCTATCACAAAAAGCCAGTCATCGCTGAAGGAACATACTGGGTTCTGACGGACAATCAATGGCCCTACGACAAGATCAAGCATCAACTGCTGGCGATCCATAAGAAGCATATCGAGCACATCGAAGAGATGGATCCGGATGCAGCGCGAGAGCTTATCGAGCTTTTTCAGGCAGAAGCAAAAAAAAGAAGGATCCCGGGCGGGGGCATTGCCATACGATTCGGCTCAAATCCTCAACACGGCAGTTATGGCAATTCTGTCCTGCACCTGCATGCGCATCTCATAGAGCCGGATCTGGAGGCCTTGCTCCCCGATGAGGCATGGCGATTCAAATTCGGCCAGGGAAAAAACAACAAAAAAGACTGATACGATCAGTCTTTTTTGACGAAAATAATTTCAATCCCTTTATTCCGCATGATGGTTTCTCCGTCGAGCACGCCATACCCTTCGCAATAATAAATTTTCTTGATGCCGGAATATGCGATCTGCTTAGCACAGGGTGGGCATGGGAATGTGGTTACATAGATCTCCGCACCATCAAGCGCAATACCCCTGCGTGCAGCTTCTGCGATAAGTCCTGCTTCAGCATGCATGGCAGTCGAAAGTTCCAAATATTCACCCTTATGGAATGCGTTGCGCGGATCACCGTTGGCATAAGGTATATGTTCTGAAGGCACGTGTTTATTGTATCCCGCAAGAATGACTTCCCTGCCTTTTATGATCACCGCACCCACATGCCGCCACCAATCTGAGCTCCGTTCGGACTGCTTTTCTGCAAGTGCCATAATCTTTTTTGAAAATACGTCTGCGGTCATCGTCTGATCGGCAGGCACTTTGTCAGTCTTTACTGCATTCGTCCGATCCCATCGCAGAAAAATTGGAGAAAATGATACATGGACTTTGGGAAGATATCGTTCCGCAAATACGTGCGAAATATCGTCATCCGGCATCACAATCTCGCCAGGATATGCAGCAACCCGAGAAATAATATTTGACTCGAGAACTTCAACAGGCATCCCGAAATGCCAGGCATCGAGCGATGCCTTCACGAGCGCTGGATCGAGCGCACGTATCTCTTTGGAAAGATAGTCGGATTCGGCAATCAGATCCTTCCCCCAGACATAGACCTTTTCCACATCACGATTCGCATTAAGCAATTTTCGATAGCCTTCGTGCAGGACAGGGATGTACGCAATAAGGATTTTTGCCATGGCTACTTGGCTTTCCGCTTGCCATCTTGTGCGCTGCCGAGCACTTCTTCGAGCAAGCCGAGGATTTTCGGCGTAAGCGATTGGCCAAGGCTTTTCGCCGTGCTGATCTGCAGTTTGCGGATCTTCGCGCTTGTCGACGTCGTGGCCTGCGGCTCAAGGACGATGACTTCTCCGGAGTATTTTTTCAAGTCAGCGAGTTCCTTCTTGCTGTAGGTTTCTTTCGTAGCGATAAGCACATCAGGTTGGATAGTCTTAATCAGGTGCCATTTCGGATGATCGAGTTCCTTGAGAACAACAATATCGACCGGCCGCATATGGGCAACCATTTCAAGGCGCTCTTCCTGGGGCACGATCGGACGCTCAGGGCCTTTCCGCGAGCGGATCTTCTCATCACTATCGACGCCGATGACGAGTATATCGCCGTGGCGCTTGGCTTCCTCAAAATAGCGGGCGTGGCCGATATGCAACATATCGAAACTCCCCTGTGTCAGCACGACTCTCATGCCGAGACCTTTGCAGTGGGCAATGATATCCTTCAATTTCTGATAGTCGGATATATGGCGTTTATTGAAATTCGACTCCTGGCCGAAGATAGCATTCTCGATAGGAAGCAGGCGTTTTGTCATGCTGAATATAGTACCCCTTGGAAGAATAAAATCAAGAAAGTGCTCAGCCTCGGAAAAATTAAAAAGATGTAGTATCCTAAGCCTACGAACTATGGCACGCATCAACCTCATCGCAGCGATAGACAGAAAGCGGGTCATCGGCAAGGACAATGACCTTGCCTGGAAAGGCGTACCGGGCGATATGAAGCGCTTCAAGGAGCTGACCACCGGCCACCCGGTCGTGATGGGCAGGAAGACGCTCGACTCCATGGGCAGCAAGCCACTTGTGAACCGCACGAATATCATAATCACCCGGCAAGCAGGCTTTGCACTGGCAGGCTGCATCATTGCCCACTCGGCAGATGAGGCACTTGCGATTGCAGCAAAGCTCGACAGCGAGATATTCGTGATCGGTGGCGGCGAAATATATGCGGAAATGATCGGCAAAGCAGACCGGCTCTATCTGACCGAGATCGATGCAGAGTCGGATGGCAATATCTTCTTCCCGGATTACAGCGATTTCACGAAAATCGTTTCAAAA
Source organism: uncultured Candidatus Saccharibacteria bacterium (assembly GCA_964613715.1). Taxonomy (GTDB): domain Bacteria; phylum Patescibacteriota; class Minisyncoccia; order Phycocordibacterales; family GWA1-40-21; genus Bog-1340. The sequence goes on from CAZTJK010000004.1 coordinate 47,802, forward strand.
GAAGAAATGCCCGCAAGCGAGAAATTCCCGCATCCGTATCGATTCCTCGTTTTGGAACGATAAGGCTGTTTGACAAGGACGCACAGGAGCGCAATACTTCATTTAGAAGCATAACTCCCAAGGAGGTAGAACATGGCTCACCCGTTAATTGAAAAGCTGGTGAAGAAGCCGCAGGGCGCCCCGAAACTCTGCGGCGACCCGAATCAGTTCCAACACTGCAGAGGCTGCGGGGTGGAAACGAATCTCGTGAAGCCCGGACATTGCCACGTGGTGGAAGGAGACAAGGCACTGAAACCGCCTTTGCCGAAAGGGAAAACGACAAGCTGATGCTTGTCGTTTTTTTTCTATACTGCGTTATGAATCGAGCAGCTTCGTAAGAAGCGAATCAACCTGCCGTTCAAGGTCAGCGCGAGAACCGTTATTGTCGATGGAAAGGGTCGCCGATGTCATGACGGTCGGAATATCGCGGTCGGCTTCGCTTTCGTGATCTGCCATGAATTCGTCATATGTTTTTTCGGCATCACCCTTGTTTTCATTCCGCAGGACCTGGCGGTCGAAGCGCAGCCGCGAGTCGGCATCGATCTTGATCAGGAAGAAATTCGGCAAGGCGGAAAGATGCTTGATATCCGCAAGGCGGCGCACGCCGTCGACGATGACGATATCGCCATCAAGCGACAGCGCATCATGTGCGATCATGCGTGCAAGCAGGTCCTCGCCGAAGGCGCTGCGCAGGATGGTAGAAAGCGTGGAGAGATGCTCGCGGCTTTCCGGTATGCTAATGCGGTGCAGTACATCCCGCAGCGGTGTGGAAAAGCGGCAATCTTTGGCCTGATAGCGCTCGACCACGTATTTCTTGACAGTCCCCTTGCCGCTTGCGAGCGGGCCCGTCAGGCCGATGATGATTTTTGCCATATGTTTTGCAGTATACCAAAAAGACGCCCGAGGGCGTCTTTGCTTTGGATCTTATTTGACGTCGACTCCCATTGAGCGAGCGGCGCCTTCAACCATTTTCATGGCAGCGTCGAGGTCATTGGCATTCATGTCGACGAGCTTGCGCTCCGCGATTTCCTTGACCTGTGCCTTGGTGATGGTGCCGATCTTTTTCGTGTTCGGCTTGCCAGAACCCTTTTCCTGGCCGAGCGCCTTCAGGATGAGCTTGGCAGTTGGCGGGGTCTTGAGGACGAAATCATATGAGCGGTCCTCGTAGACGGTGATGACCACTGGCAGCGTATCGCCGATCATGGCTTTCGTCGCCGTGTTGAACTTGTTGATGAAGTCACCAATATTGATGCCGGCCTGGCCGAGCACCGGACCGACTGGCGGCGCTGGAACGGCCTTGCCTGCCGGGATCTGGAGCTTCAATTTTTTCATTATTTTCTTCGCCATAGTGTATATGTGTTAGGTTGTCCGAGGCCTCGATACGGTATCAAAGAAGGCCCGGAAAGTAAAGCTAGAGCTTGCGGATCTGCAGGAGATCAAGCTCGACCGACGTCTCGCGGCCGAACATGAGCACCATGACGCGCGCCTTGCCCTTTTCGGAATCGATCTCGCTGATCTTGCCCTCGAGATCCTTGAACGGGCCATCGATAATCTTGACCGGATCGCCAAGCGCGAAATCCACGGCGTGCGTAACCGCCTGATTGTTCATGCGGCCGAGCAGGAAGTCGATCTCCTTCTGCGAAAGCGGCACCGGATAGACGCCTGCGCCGACGAATCCCGTTACGCGCGGCGTATTGCGCACGACGAACCACGATTCATCCGTCACGACCATGTCAACGAGGATATAGCCCGGGTATATCTTCTCTTCTTCCTCGATGCGCTTATTACCCTTGATCTTGATCTTCTTCTCGGTCGGCACGACGACAGCAAAAATCTTGTCGTTCATATTGAGCGAATCGATGCGCTGCTTCAGGTTGCGGGCAACGGCGTTCTCATACCCTGCATAGGTGTGGATCGCGTACCAGTGCCTGCCCTGCTCTATTGTTTGTTTTGCCATAGGTGAAAGTAAGTGGGGTTAGATGAGCGACTTGAGCCCGAGCGAAAAGACATAATCAAGGCCGCCGAGATATGCCGCAAGAACGAGAGAGATGAGCACGACGAGCGAGACAAATACGGTGGTCTGCGTGCGAGTCGGCCAAGAGACATGGGTCATTTCTTCCCGGGTTTCCTTGATGTAGTTTGCGAGGCGTGAAATCATGTTTTTGTATTTTAAAACCCCCTGCGGGGGCTTACACCTTCAGAATACCAAGGATATGCAGGAAATGCAAGAGCGGGCGGCCCGAAGGGCCGCCCGCTCTTTTCCCCACTCAAAATCTGGTTAGCGGATTTCGTAGGTAATGGTGACGTTCGAAGTGATCTTGTCTTCACCGGTCGGCAATACCGCTTCAGATTTTGCCATGCCGCCCATATCGGCACTCATGGTCGCATAGTACGGGCGCGGATAGTTTCCGCCCTCCGAATACGACATGATCTTGCCAAGGCTCACGCCGAGCGACTTCGCAAGGCTCTTGGCTTGCTCGCGGGCGTCGGCGATAGCCTGGTCGCGGGCTTGCCTGACGAGATCATCATACTTATCCTCGGTGAAATTGAGGCCGCTCATATTCGTGACATTGAATACGGACAAATCGGTCACGATCTTGCCCACTTTCGAAATATCGCGGATCTTCAGATCGATCGAATCGGTGACATCATAGCCGGCGAGGACTTGCTTGCCGCCGTACGGATAGTTCGGCGAATTCAGATAATTGTAGCGCGGAGTAATCGTATAGCCAGTCGTCTTGATATCCTTTTCATCGATACCGTCGGCTTTGAGCGCAGCGACGATCTTGCCGATCTTTGTATTCACGGCATCCGAAGCTTTCGATACGTCGAGATCTTCTTCCATCACTGAGAATGATATGGTTGCGATATCCGGCTTCACGGCTATTTCGCCTTTGCCTGATACGACGATGCTATTCTGATCGGTACCCTTATGGCCGTATCCGACCCAGCCGAATGCTTTCGCCGCGAAAAATGCGACGAGAAGGATCAGGATTATCTTGAAGAATTTCCTATGGCCGCCATGGTAATAGCCATTGCAGCAGCCGCACACATTATTTTTTTCCTTGTCCATATATTTTTTGTTTAGATGAGTAAAGCTATTCCAGACCTGTCTGCCTCTTATATGCTATCAAAAGATTCTGAAAAAGAGAAACAACGGTCATGGGCCCGACTCCGCCCGGTACGGGTGTAATGGCAGAAACGAGAGGCGCCACCTCATCAAAATCAACATCGCCGGCGATTGTATGACCTACTTTCGTAATGCCGACATCGATCACGATCTGGCCTTCGCGAACGAAATCTTTCGTGACGAGCTTCGGCACACCCGCTGCGCTTATCAGGATATCTGCCTGCTTGGATTTTTCTGGAATATGCTCCGTACCCTTGTGGCAGACCGTCACGACCGCTCCTCGATGCGCGCACGCAAGCGCGACCGGATGGCCTACAAGTACCGAGCGTCCGATCACCGTCACTTTTTTTCCGGAAAGAGAGATATGATAAAAATCAAGGAGCGAAAGAATGCCTTTCGCGGTTGCTGGGATGAATCCGTCGTCTTGATTTTCTTCAAGTAGCTTGGCATTCGTCGAATGCAAACCATCCACGTCTTTGGCCGGATCGATAGATTCAATAACCACAGTCTTATTGATATGCGATGGCAATGGCAGCTGCACAATGATGCCGTTTACTGCTTTATCAGTATTCAGCTTTTGTATTTGGGCGCATAATTCTGATTCGGCTATCGAGGCGGCATATTGGATATGATCGACGGTCACGCCGATCTTCGCACCGAAACGCTTTTTCTGTTCGACATATGCTGTCGAGCGCTCGTCAGCACCGACTTGAATAATGGCGAGCTTCGGCTTCGTGCCGAGAACTGCCAATTCCGATTGCATATTCGCCGCGAGCATGTCGCGGACTTTTTTTCCGTCAAGAATCTGCGTCATATTAGTTTGCACACCAACGTGTGAAAATGCCTGCCGGCAGAAGGCGCTTTCCGTTCGATTCCTCGATAGTCAGCTCGCCATATTCGAAAGCGCCGCCAAAGGTTTCAAGAAGCGGCTTGAGTAATTGATAATATGCGACGGCCGAATATCCTGATGCATAGCCGTTCAAGATGAAAAAAAGCGGTTTTTCAGAAAGGATTTTTGAACAGTCTTCGAGCAGCTTCAGAAGATCAGCCTCTATATTCCATATTTCTCCTTTGCCGCCGCGGCCGAATGCCGGCGGATCCATGATGATGGCATCATATTTCACTCCCCGCTTGATTTCGCGCATGACAAATTTCCGCGCATCATCGATGAGCCAGCGCACCGGCTTCGCCGAAAGGCCTGATGCTGCGGCATTTTCCTTCGCCCAGCCGACAACGGCTTTTGATCCGTCGACATGGGTCACTTCGGCGCCGGCATAAAGAGCAGCAAGGGTAGCTGCGCCGGTATATCCGAAGAGATTGAGCACTTTGACCGGCCGACCGGCACGCGTGATGCGCTCGGCGATCCATTTCCAATTCGAATCCTGCTCGGGGAAGATGCCAGTATGCTTGAATGCCGTCGGCTCCACATTGAGCGTAAGCGGCCCGAAGGACACCCGCCAGGCAGCCGGCATGGCGGCATTCTTCTTTTTCCACGATTTGCGATCGGCATCGAAGGTCGCATCTGCCGCTTTCCATTCAGATTCAGGAAGCGATTTTGTCCAAAGCGCCTGCGGATCTGGCCGGCGCAGGATGTACGCGCCCCAACGCTCGAGCTTTTCGCCCGCGCCGCTGTCAATGAGCTCGTAATCCTTGCCCGGCTTCGTAATGAGAGTTTTTGGTTCCATCGCAAAAACTGTAGCACAGATCGCCCTATTTATAAACGATACGCTTCCGTGTTGACTTCAGAACGTGGCAGGCATAGAGTATGGGCAGGCAGCGTTGTTCAAAAAATCAAAGGAGGGTGCTATGGCTCCCAAGCTTTCGGGCGCTCGGAAGACACTGTTTCCGAACGGTCCGTATATGAAAACAACATCCAAAGATGAAACGTTCTCGATGGTGCGCAAAGGGAAATATATCATCGCCATCTGGACATCAGCCGTGAAAAAAGCGGTGAGAGACGGCTGGAAAAAGGTCGGGAGCAAAAGGCTCGACCCGGATGATGCGATCAATGAAGCGAAAGGCTACGCAGCGGAAAATAGCCTGAAGTTTCTTCCGCAGTAGGCAAAGTGCTAGGGCGCGCGTAGAAATACGTGCGCTTTTTTCTTTTATCGGATGCCGAATACGCGACGAGCGTTCGCAAGCAGTTGTGTTCGTACTTTTTCCATATCATCGCCGCGTAGCTCGGCAATTTTTTTCACTGTTTCGATGACATATGCCGGCTCATTACGCTTGCCGCGATATGGCTTCGGCGCTGCAAAAGGAGAATCCGTCTCGGCATGCATCATATCGAGCGGCGCATCTTTCACCGCTTCCTCGGTCTCTTTTGCAAAGGTGATAACGCCCGAAAATGAGACGGTGAGGCCGAGATCGTTGAACTTTGTGGCCCACTCGGCGCTCCCGGTGAAGAAATGCACGTTACCGCGAACTTTCTCGCCGTATGATTTTAGAATATCGTATGCATCCGCGTATGCATCGCGGATATGGAGCATGAGCGGCTTGTCGTACTTCACCGCAAACTCGATCTGCTTCACGAATTCTTTTTTCTGGCGCGCTTTTTCTGCTGCCAGATCGCCCACGAAGCGGAAATAATCGAGGCCGCATTCCCCTATCGCCACGACTTTCGGGCTTTTCACAAGCTCCGCGAAATCTTTTTCCTCGAACACGAAATCTGCATTGTCCCGCGGATGCGCGCCGATGCAAGCCCACAGATTTTCATGCGCTTCCGCGAGCTTCACTGCTTCGCGCGAGGTCTCTAGATCAACACCAACAACTATTGCTCCAACACCTGCTTCACGCATGCGCGCCATTACCGCTGCCTGATCTGCGCCATAATCGACAAAAGAGATATGCGAATGAATATCGATATACTTTAATTCCATGAGCAAATACTAGCATAGAAAAACCCTCTGCTTTGAAACAGAGGGTTATCTTACTTCTCGGACTCCGACGAATGCTACGCCCATCGGCTGGAATTGGCACATAAAGACATCGGCCATACATTCACCATTGAAACCATAGAGAACCGGAGCAAATTGGCCGTCATCTTGAGAATACACCGAACCAAGAGCGAACAATACCTCTCTCGATGCAATGATCTGCTCTCGGCATTGTACGGCATAGAACAGAAGCTCTTTCAGATTCGCCGGCCTGAAACCCGCCCGCTTCATTTGAGCACCGATCGCATCGACATGAAATCCGGACCGATCGTGCATCCGGCGCAATGCGATGATCGCCTGGTCTACTACGCTCGGTGCACCGACTGTTTTCGGATAGAATTCGCAAAACATGAGCGATTTCTTTCCCTGCTCGCACGATGCAAGATGCTCCTGTTTGAGCGACCAGGTATAGCGATAATGACCGAGTCGGGCCAGATCCTGTACAGAACAGCTATAATCTACCGTGAGCTTGACGCCTTTCCTCTTCTGCAACAGAAAGATAAGATCTCCCATCGCAGCCTCCTTTCAAGGCTCATCTCATGTAAACCTAGCACAGAATCTGCGAACAGTATATTTAATCTTTCCTCGCAAAAAGCGGCGTTTCTGGCTTCTTGTTTTCTTTGATGAGTACAAGCATCTTTTCTGCGGTTTCTGCTAAAAACGGCTTGAGATTATAGGCGATTTCGGCAAGGCAGGCAATATATTCTTCGAGCAGTTTCTTGCCCGCCGCGGCATCGGTTTTCACCACTTTGAATACTTGCTCATCGGAAATTCTCTTGTCGAGCTTGCCAACGAGCGTCCAGACGAGCTCTGCAGCATGCTGAAGATTGAAACTATCGAGCGCGCCCGCGACGAATGCATTCATCTCTTTCTTGCATTCGTCCTCTACAATCGCTGCGGCAACTTTCGTATCGATATATTTTTCTGACAGCGTGAGAATGCGGCTCGTGAGGTTCCCGATACCGTTCGCAAGGCCAGCATTGTAAGCCTCTTTGAATGCTTCCATGGTAAACGGCGAATCTTCAAATGAAGACACTTCGCGCAACAGATAATAGCGCAGCGCGTCTGTGCCGTATTCGGCGACGAGCGCGAGCGGGTCGGCGACATTGCCGAGCGATTTCGACATTTTCACGCCGCCTGCGCCCGTGATGAAGCCGTCGATCACAATCGTCTGGGAATTTGGCAGTCTTGCAGCCATGAGCATGGCCTGCCACATGGCGGACTGCTGGCGGAGATTGTCCTTGCCGCAATATTGCACCATGCCGCCACTCTCTACTTGCCATTTCTCGAAGCTTTTTGAGTCACTCGGCCAGCCGATGGTGGAAATATAATTGACGAGTGCGTCGAACCACACATACATCACCTGCTTTTCATCACCTGGCACCGGCACGCCCCAGGGCATCTTCTCGGCAAGGCGCGAAATGGAAAAATCTTGGAGGCCGCGCGAGACAAATGCCTTGATCTCATTGAAGCGAGTGTCGGGAATGACGAAATGCGGATGCTCGGCATAGAATTTCAAAAGCTTGTCCTGGAATGCCGACCATTTGAAGAAATAATTCTCTTCGTCGATGAGCTCGAGCTCGAGATTCGGATGATCCTTGCAGCGGCCGTTCTCAAGCTCAGATTCTGATTTCTCAAGCTCGCAGCCGACGCAGTATTTGACCTGGTAATTCTTCTTGTAGATATAGCCGTTTGTGTCGCAGACCTTCCAAAACTCCTGCGCTGCTGCGACATGATGCGCATCAGTAGTACGGATGAAATGCACGTCCTCCGAAATACCGAGCTCGGTAAGCGCCGCTTTGAATTTCGCCGCATATGAATCAACGTACGCTTGGATATTCTTCCCCTCTTCGGTTGCCTTGCGATAGACCTTCTGGCCATGCTCGTCGGTGCCGGTATTGAAAAAGACATCGAAGCCTTGGAGCTTCTTATAGCGAGCGATTGTATCTGCGCGGACGAATTCAAGCGCGTGGCCAAGATGCGGCTCTGCGTTCACATACGGCAAAGTCGTCGTGATATAAAAAGGTTTCTTGTCTCCAGTCATAGATCAGATTTTCTCGAGTTCTTCAGCCTTTTTCCAGAACAAGGTCTTGCGCTTCTCGATGTCCTCGATGAATTCCATGAGCGCCGAGACCATCGGCACGGAGAGGACGATGCCGAGGAATCCGGCAAGCTTTGCGCCGACAATGAGCGCGAGGATGACGATGATCGGCGAAACGCCGACGATCTTACGCACCACGAGCGGATAGATGAGATGGCTCTCGAACTGCTGCACGATTACATACAAACCGACGACCAAGAGGCCCGCTGTCACGCCGCCGCCGACAAAAGCCATGATGATCGCTGGAATGGATGCAAGGATCGGTCCGAAAACGGGAATGATCTCAAGGAGGCCCGAGATGACGGCAAGCATGAGTGCATTATCGACGCCAAGAATGACGAGACCAAGATACAAAAGCACGCCGACGAGAATGCCGAGGAGAAGCTGTCCCTGCATCCACTGGCCGATTTTCCGCTGCGAGCGGCGCCAGAGGTCGACGACGTATTTCTCCTGTTTGACCGGCGTGACGAGGCCGAGGAATTTCGCGACGCCGTCTTCCTGCACCACGAGATAAAACGAGAGCACGACGATGAGGATGAAGGAGAGGAGGCCGCCGAACACCGCGCTGACAATTTTCACGAAGCCGTTCGTGACATTCGCCGTAATATCCTGAATGCTCTGAATGAGATCGCCGATGCCAAACGATGCACCAGTAACAGGAAGCTTCTGGCTTGAAATATCTTTCACAAGCTGCGTCGGATTATTGACTCCTTCGGAAAGGCTCTGCACCACTTTCTGCGGCGTTGCGATGTCGGAGCTTGTCACTCCGAGCGGATTCCAGAGTGTCGTCGAGTCGATATATTTCGGCAATGCCGCCAGAAATGCGGAAGTTTCATTCAAGACCGCCGGCACGAAGAAAAAGAGCAGGCCGAAGCAGATGCCGACAAGGCCGAGATACGAAATGATCGCGGCAGGCAGGCGATGCACTTTGAATTTCCTGAACCAGAGTATCAGGGGCTCGATGCCGCTTGCGATGACGACGGCCGTCAGCACGACGAGCACGATATCCTTGATGAAAAAGAGAAACCAGAAAAGCAAGAGGAGGAGAATCCCCTTCAGGAATGATGCAGGAGTGATATTGACGACGATTTTCGGAGTATCTTTTGATTCCATACGCGCATCATAGCACTTCAGAGGGGTTTTTGAAAGGAAAACGGGGCGGCGGGCCTTCGGCCCGCCGCCCCGTTGAGAGCCCTAATTACTGAGTTCTTTCCAGGACGTGATATTGAAGCTGCCGGATGGGCCGGACGAGAAATTCGGATTCGCCAAGCCGCTCTGATAGGTGATATTCGTCGCGCCACTCATGATGATCATATTTGCCGTCGCTTCATTGACATTCGAGCTGCCGGAAAAATTGATCGTGCCGTTTTGCGCATTAAGAATCACCGCGCCGGCTGCGCCGGAAATATCCATCGCATAGGCGCCGCTGCAGGTGCCGCCACCGGCGCAGCTTGAGGTCGTCACAAGCATGATATAGCTGCCTGATGTGCCCGAGCCGGTCAGATTGCCGCTGCCACCGACAATCACTTTTCCATCAGTGACAATGATGCCGCTATTGGCACCATACGAGGATGAAAGCTTTATTTTCCCAGCGCCGTCAACGGTCACATTGCCTGTCACGTAGAGCGTGCCGGTAAGCGTGAGCGTCACCGAACCGCCGATGTGAAGATTACCGCTTATTTTTTTCGGCCCGAGCGTGAGACTTGATGCATCGCTGTAATCATAATTGCCATTGATGACGCCACCGGCAGTCGCCTCATCTTTCCACGAGGTGATATTGCCGCTTGAAACCGGATATGACGATGGCGATGGGTCATCATAGCTCGTGCATGACTTGTTATTGAGCAGCTCGTTCTGGCAGCGCAATTCGCCGGTCGCGCTTGTGTATTGGATCGTATGCGCCCATGCCATGCCGCTGCCACCCGTGCCGACATGCAGCGGGTTATATTGGCTATCGCCCGAAATTTTTGAGAAAAAGTCGCCAAGATAGAGGCGGAAGTAGGCATCGTAGCCAGCGTTCGACCATGAGCTGCCGAGCGATCCGGTTTTTGCAGTGCCGAGCGTATAGCTCGTATCAAGATTTGCACCGATGACATAATTATTCGAAGCGGAGCCAGTCGAGCCATCGATGACGATCCAGTACGTATTGCCGACCGTAAGCGACGGGTTCGGAGAAAGCGCTACGTCGACCCAATCAAGGCTCGTCGTCACGAGAGAGGAATTGAGCGCGCCGCTCGCGACGACATCACCTGCGACGGTCGACGGGGAACCGCCGCTATCTTTGACGATTTTGACGGTCAGACTCGCCGGGCTGCCAGCCTTTTTCACATAGAGCGATACTTGAGTGATAGCAGATGTCGTCGAGACCTGGAAACTTTGCGCCACGTCCTGGGTCGCCGCAGCATTGCCGAAGGTGATCGAATTCGGTGAGGAGGTCGGCGTGTCATTCGATTGGTCTTCTGTCATCGCCCCATTCGATACGATCGCTGACCCGGTGATATAGGCGCTCGAGCTACCGACGATGTCTCCGCTCGAAAACACATTACCGGTCACGCCGGAGCTTCCTGACATTGAAAAGCCGCCCTGCCCTACCTGCACCCCGTAAGTGAAGGAAACGCCGGCGCCCTCCTTCACTTTTGTCTCAATTTTCTTTTGATAGCCGGCATCATCGGAAAGCGTCGTGACCGTCATGCCGTCGACGCCGTTGATCGATCCGGAAAATGTCGTTGTCGCGCTGTAGCCGTTTAGCGTGATGGATTCGGTCGAGCCGACGTACTGGGTATAGGTCGCATCTTTCAGGCGATAGAGTACGTCTTCCGCACCGGCTTCCGAGAGGAAATAGCTTTGCTTAGCGCCCCAGATATCGCGCGACAGGAGTATTTGCTTCACGATCGGCGTCGTGAGGCCGAAGACAATGACGAAAGAAACAAGCATGAAGATGACCGCGGTCACAAGCATTGCATATCCTTTTTTCTGTTGTGTCGGCATGATCGTCATAATATTAGTAGGATCCACGCAGTATCGCAGTGCTATAAAACCATTCCGTCGATGTCTGGCCGTTTGCCGTCGCCGAAAGATTCAGCTGAATGCGCACGGCCTGTGAATTCCCCGTCGAGATTTTCGTGAAGATGAGCTTATTGACTTTCGTGCCGTAAAGCGTCACTGGGCCAATAAGGGATGGTGTCGTCGAGCCGCCACTATAATTGAGCGTCTGTGAGCTTGATGTCGCAAATTTCACTACATACGGATTGCCGCTTGCATCGAGCTGATTAAGCTGTAATACTCCCGCTGCCGAAGGATACAGGGTGCTGTTTGCCGTATCGACCGATTGCGATGCGCGAATCTGCCGCTCCATCGCCTCGATCGCTGCATATGCGGAATTGCGCAGATTGGAATCCGCGAATGAACTGCGATTGGACTTGAATACGACGACGAGTGACTGGATGAGTGCCGTGCCGATGATCGTGATGATGAGGACATAGATCAGCATTTCTATCATCGTAAAACCCTGCTGTGTGCCCCCTCTTCGTACTGTATGGAAAAATGATTTCATGTCAGTTACCGATAATATTGGTCAGATACGTCGCGATGGTTTTGACGGTCGTTGTCGCCTTGTATGGCCAGGAAACGGACACGGTCACTTTTCTGGTATTGGCATCGACGGTGCCGCCGCTTGATACGATCCTGCCATTGCTATCGCGCATGACCGTTGCGAGATTTATCTTGCGCGTCATGCTGTCGGTCGTTGTCGCAGTCGTCGTCGCCTTCCAGGCATAATTAGTTGATGAAGAATAATCGAACACGAGGTAATAGGTCGTGCTCGTGGAAAGCGCAGTGACATTGGTCCATGCTGCATCGCGGATAGTACGCATCGCCTCCACGCCTTCTTCGCCGAAATATGCCGCCTGGGCCGACTGCAAGCTATCCCCTGCGCCAGAAAGGTACAGATTGCTCGCATAAATGAGCGCGCCTAAAATGACAGAGAATACGAATACGCCGACAAGCACCTCGACAAGACCCATTCCTTTTTTGAGCGATATGCGCTGCATAGAAAGCGATTTAGTTGCGTTCAACCACGCCGGTTGAGAATACCCGTATTGTACTACTTTGCGACGGAGCGCTCAAAAGATAGAGCGTGATCGTGCCGCTTGCTGTCGTCTCGCCGGAGACATTCTGAAAAATGACATCGGTGCCGATGCCGGTCGACGTGGAAATGCCGACAAGCGTCGACAGGACGAAATCCTTGTTGCCTGTGCCGTAGCTGTCTTGGAACGACGTCACTTTCGTTTTTCCGATTCGAAGGCCGTAGTCGGCGGCATTCTTCGAAGAGATCGCAAGCGATCGCGCCTCATTCAAAAGCGACATAACGGAAAGCGTGGCCTTATCGAGCGTCTGCGCCGTGCCGAGGCTTGAAAATGAAAGTGTCATGACTGCGGCGATGAGCGCAAGGATCACGACGACAGCCATCGTCTCAAGGAGCGTGAATCCCCGTTTGGAATTCGGCAATCGCATGGGCTAATTCAGTGTATCCATGACCGAATAAATCGGTTTGATCATGGCAAGCGCGAAAAAGCCAACGGCGACGCCGATGATCACCATGAGCACCGGCTCGATGATCGTCGACATGTCCTTCGTCTTTTGATCGACCGAATTCTCGTAGAATTTCGCCACTTCCATGAGCATGGAGGGCATGCGACCCGTTTCCTCGCCGACCGCCATCATTTCGCCCACAAATACTGGGCAAAGATCGCTTTTGGCGAGGAAGACGCTCGAGATTGTCTCGCCTTTTTCCACCTTCAGGCTCGCTTCGGAAAGGATCGCGCGGAAATAGCTGTTCTGGATAACGTCGCCAGTGATGGAAACTGCCTTCGCAAACGGCACACCGGATGAAAGGAGTGAGGAAACCGTGCGCGTGATGCGCGCCGAATTCGCTTCTTTGACAAGATCGCCGACAACAGGCGCATGGATCGATACGAAATCAAAGAGACGCCGCCCGCTTTTCGACAGTGAGAAGAAATAGCCGGCGATGACAAGCGCAATAAGCAACAACAGTGACAGGATGATATTGTCCTTCAGGAAATTGCTCGAACTGATGAGCACCCGGGTCATGAATGGCAGCTCGACATGCAGATCATTGAAGGTCGCGGTGATCGACGGCACGACAAAGACAAGCATGAGGATGCCGACGGTTGCCATGACGAAGAGAATCACGGACGGATAAATCATGGCACCACGGATTTTCTTCTTGAGCTTGTACATGCCATCCATCTGCTCGCCGACGATCTGCAGTGATTCGGCAAGCTTGCCCGACTCTTCGCCCGCGCGCACCATGGATACGAACAGGTTCGAAAATACGTTCGGGTATGCCGAAGCAGCCTGGGAAAGCGTTTGACCTTTGCGGATCTCAAGGCTGAGCGCAGCGATGATCGTCTTGAATTTCTTATTTTTGATCTGCTTTTCGAGCACCGCAAGACTTTTCGCCACCGACAGGCCGGCATCGATCATATAGCCGAGATTTTTCGTGAAAATGATCTTTTGCAGCTCGGGCACGGCACTCAACAGATCGCTCACGAAGCCGGACCAATGCTTTTTCTCACCGACAAGCGACGCACTTACGAGCGTCGATCCTTCAGCTTTCAGTTCCGCATAGAGGGAAAACTTGTCCGTCGATTCGCGGATGCCTTCGTATGTCTCCCCGCTCTTGCGTATCGCTTTGAATGCAAATTTTTCCATGGCGTTATTCGGTAACTACACGCAGCACTTCTTCGATCGTCGTCAGGCCCTGCACGCATTTGAAAATGCCGTCTTCGAGCATGGTGATCATGCCCTCTTTCTTTGCCTGCAGCTCGATTTCCTGCGATGTCGCTCCTTTGATGACGAGATCGCGGATAGTCGGCGTCATTTCCATCACTTCATGGATGCCGATGCGGCCCGCGAAGCCGTCTTTCGCTTCGGGCGTCTCGACCGGCTTGTAAAAACTGATCTTCGTCCAGTCATCACTCTTGCCAACGATGTTTTCCGCCCGTAAGGTGGCAAGCACTTTGTCGAGATCGACGATTTTCGCAAGCGAAGCAAGCTCCGTCTTCGACAATATATATGCCTTCTTCGACTTGGTCAGCTTGCGCACCAAACGCTGGGCCATGACGATATTGATCGTAGAAACAAGAAGAAATGGCTCGATCTTCATATCGGAGAGGCGCGGAATGGTACCGGCAGCGCTATTGGTATGAAGCGTGGAAAGCACGAGGTGTCCAGTCAACGCGGCATTCACGGCAAGAGAGGCCGTCTCATTGTCGCGGATTTCGCCGACCATGATGATGTCCGGGTCCTGGCGCACCAGAGAGCGCAAACCGTTTGAGAACGTAAAGCCTATATCCGGACGCACCTGCGTCTGGTTCACGCGAGGCATCTGATATTCGATCGGGTCTTCGATGGTCGCAATATTCACATCGACGGTATTCAAAAGCTCGAGAATCGTATAGAGTGTCGTCGTTTTTCCGGAGCCTGTCGGACCAGTGGTAAGAATCATGCCATTGGCGCGCTTCATCGCCTCCTGGATGCGTTCGAGATTGATGCCGTGAAAGCCCATGGACTCGAGCGAGTAGTTGCCGACATTCTCGCGCAAAAGGCGCATGACGGTCTTTTCACCGAAATAGGTCGGGATGATGGAGACGCGAAAGGAAACGTTCTCGCCATTGAGCTCTATCTTGAAGCGCCCGTCCTGCGGCAGGCGCTTTTCATCAAGCTTCAAGTTCGCAAGCACTTTGATTCTTGCCGTAATCCCGGTCGCGGCTGATTTCGGCAGGACCATGGCATCATGTAAAAGACCGTCGATACGGTAGCGGATCAGGAGATCGTTTTCCATCACTTCGATATGGATGTCGGACGCATTCTGGAGCACCGCATGCTTCAAGAGTGTATCGACGACGCGCACGACGGGCAAATCTTCTGCCATTTTTTTCAGCGAATCTTCCGGCGCCTCATCAGCTCCGTTTGGCATATTTGTCTTGAGCGCGAGCAAATCCTTCTGGATCAGGTCACCGAACTCCGCTTTCAAACTTTTCTGATACTGGAGAATCGCGCTTTTGATCGATTCCGTATCGGTTAGGCGCGGCAGGATTTTCAGTCCGACTTTTTTCTTAATGAATTCGATTGAGGAGAGATCGTTCGTATCGAGCATCGCCACTTCGAGCGAGTCGATATTCTTGCGGAATGCGATGATATTGTTCTTGCGCGCGACAGGCTCCGGAATAAGCGAGAGCACGGCGAAATCTATTTTCTGGTTCTTCAAGTCGACGAACGGAATGCCGAAAATATATGCCTGTGCGCGACGCAGATCATCATCGGTGATCTTCCCGGAGCTCGTAAGCGCCTTCTCGATGCCGCCTTGGATTTTTCCAGCCTTGAGATCGGCCTCAATAGCATCGTATTCGGTCCGGTTGATGAGGCCGGAATCGACGAGGAATTCCTTCAGCTGTTTGGTATCAAGACGCATAACTTTAGAAAAGTATACCAAGAAAGCGGAGCAACAAAAAGCCCGCGCGTCGCCCGGGCTTTTTGCTTAAATCTCGTGTATCTTCCCTTCATCGAGCTTCACCGTCGTCGTCGCCACACAGGTCGACGTATATATGGTGCCATTGGCGATCACCGTCGAGCTCGCGCTCACGCTTTTTATCCCGAGCGTCGTGTAAATCTTATTGAAAGTCAGTGAGCTCGTCGCGGCAGGCGGCAGATCGGTGCCGGCAATCGTAAGCGATGGATTACTGAATGGCCCTGAAATGCCTGGAAACGAGACAGTCCAGGAGACCTGCTTGTTCAGATAGACGCTGTTTCCTCCCGGACCACCGATCTGCGTTGCACTGCAGGCAGAGGTCGTGGGGACAGCACAGGAAGCAAGTGGCGCTGATGTCGTAGAGACGCGCTGCGAAGATGCAGTAAAGAAGGTATTGTTCGGGCCATAATTCACCGCGGTCACGAAATAGGAATATTTCTTGCCGAGAATGACATCTGAATCGGCAAAGCTGTTGGCGCTCGTCGTGCCGATTTGCACAAACTGGTTGCCGCCGCCATTGCCGGATCTTCTCCATATCTGGTAATAATTCGCTGCATGCGAAGGAGACCAATCCACTTCGATCGGCCAGACGCCACCGGCGCCACAGCTATTGGTGACACTCGTATTTGGTGAAGGTGGTTGGGCCCATGCAGTTGCAGTCGAACTTCCGGACCCGTATTGATTCGTGCAGGTAAGGATAAAGGTGGTGCTGACCAAGAGCGGCAAGCTGTCGACGGAGCTTGTTGCACTGTTTGATGGCTCGACAGTCCCCGGCCATAAGCCGTTATATGGAGTGGTTTGCGCGGAACAGGCATTCGCCGAGATGGTTCGCCATTGGATATTCGTCGTCGGTGGGGCAGCAACCACGGTCGGCGAGACAACAAGATTCACCGTAGGTGTCAAAGGGTTCGCCGTGATCTTCACGGCATCGGTCGCGACAAGGCTCATGCCGTTTTTCACGCAGGTCAGGGTGAATGTCGTATCTTTTGCGAGATTCCCCGTCGAAGTGCTGCCGGAGGTCGATACTTGACCGAGATTATTACTGTTCCCGCTATTCCCACGACTGCTCAAAGAACACGTATCCGCATAGCTCGATGACCAGGCAAGCGTGGTCGAGCTATTCATCGGAATGGATGTCGATGCTGCGGTGATGGAATCGGATGGCCCGACAAGGATGGTGGTGCCTGCCTGGCCTGGATTGGTAATACCCGTGCCACTATACGGAATATAGTTACTGCCGCAGTAGACAGTGATGGAAGAATTATTTGTGATCGGCTTCGTCGATGCCGTACCCCAGACGCCTGCATTCTGATGGATCATGGCGCCGTCCTGCCAGATATCGCACCAATTCGCTCCGCGGGAATCCCAGGAAATATTTGCTGTCATGCCATACGCGGCCGCGCTCGGCGCTGACGTGATATACGCTCCGGGATTGAACTGCGATCCGCTGTTTTGAAAATACACTTTGCTGCAGTATTTGCCGCCATCATCGCAGACGTTGAGATAATTGCCGGACGCGAGCTGATTGGTATTCGGCCAGCCGATAAATCCCCCACCATAGCCATAATAGGATACGGTGCGGCCGGTCCAATACATCGGGCAGCCGCCAGTCCAATTTGCAGAACAAGTGATCGGATCTTCAGTGCTTTCGCAGAAGAAATAGCCACTGTAGCCGTCCTTGTTCGCATCATTGCTATTCGGAAAACAGGAGATCGCGGATGCGTGCTTTGGCAGAGCAAGCGTTACCAGCGACATGATGATTAGGAACGCTGCCATGCCGGGAAGCGTCGGCTTTTTTCGAAATAGTCTCATGCCAATCAAAAGTACGAGCACGCTCGCCAATACGAGAAACAGTGGCCAGAGCATGGCAATAGGCAGTCCGGTACGCCCGACATGTATGGCGAAATCCTTGGTATCTAAAACTTTTTCAGAACCATCTGCTACATGCGTTGACAGGACGACATGGAGTGATGGGTTGGCACACGCACGGGAAACCGGCAGGGCGAAAATAGTATCCGGATTTGCCGGAGATGTTTCCTGGGACATCGGTTGAGCGCATTGATTTCCTGCGCTGTCGCGAAGGGCCACCGAAAGCGTGCCGGCCGACACCGAGGCAATCTCGCCTACAGTATAAATAGCAGATACGATCCTCACTGCCGCAGTATCGCCGGCATCATATGCGACCTTATCGAAAGCGACATTCGCGATATCGCCGGCGATTCCCTTGACGAAATACATGAATGAATCGGTATTTGAAATCACTGCGCCGCTTTTGTCGCGGAGAGATACGAGCGCATAATATTCCTGTGGCACTGTCTCATGCGGCACTGCAAAGATGACCGTTGTGTCCCCGCTTGCAAGCGAGAGCGGCTCGGCTGCGATGCTTGATGTAGCGATATCGCCATACGGATTATGATAATGGATTTCAAAATACGGATAGGCACTTGTGCTGCCGGAAAGCCGGCTGGTCAAGCGGCATTCTTCAAAAAGCTCGTCTTGTGCGGAAACGAAGAGCTGGCCCGTCGCATCTTTCTTCCCTTTCACGAAGGCATGGCAGGAATCATGATCGATTTCGATCGCCTGGCCAGCGCTCGCATGTAAAGCGAGAGGGCTAAAATCGAATAGCGCGATTGTCACGCCGTCCTTGTTGCCGATTTCAATAGAAACAATATATGATCCAGCTGTTATTGCATTCGGAATTACATAGGAACGGGCCTGTGCCAGGTGTGATGACGGCTCAAGGGTGAAGGCATCAGCATACGGATGCTCATCGACGATCTGAGCGGTAGTTGATGATGTCACCCGCTTGAGACGAACCATGGCTCGTAATTCCGGATATGCATCACGGGTATTATTGACGATATCGAATGAAAGCTTGAGATCGCGATTGCCGTTATCCGCCCCAGAAATCTGCGTCTGTTCAATCGCAATATCTGCAGGAATCTGGCTCTGCGCTGATGCAGCATGTACGTACGTTGTCGGATGAGTCATCCCAACCGGCACTGGAGCGGCTTGCGGCGATGCGAGGTCTTGCGCAAGGGCGAGGAAGGGGAAAAGGAAGAAAAAGAGATAGAAAATTTTTTTCATGTGAATAATGGCGAACAGAACCTAAATCTCGTGGACGGTGCCCGGATCAAGCTTCACCGTGGTGGTTGCGGAGCATGTTGCCGTGTATGTCTTCGGGCCAAGCTTGGCAAGCACGGTCGCCGTAATGCCTTTCTGGCCGATCGTCGTATAGATCTTGTTGAATGTTGTCGCATCCTTGCCTTCCGTCATGATATTCGCGACATCATTGCCTTCCCAATTCACCTGGAGTGTGTCGAAAGCCTGATCAAGGAATGATGCGCCGCCGCGTATCGCGTCAGGTACGATTGTCCATGATACCTGCTTGTTTGCATAAATAGTCGCGGAGCCGAGCTGGGTTGCGGAACAGACTGCATTGAGTACGATCGCATCGAGCGGTATGCCGCCATTGCCCCCGTTTCCAAAACCGCCAAATCCCCCGTTACCGTTGCCTTGCCCGTTGCCGTTATTACCCTGCCCCGGATGGCCAGGACCACGATTGCCGCCACCATTATTGCCGCCGAAAATGCCCTGGCCATTGCCGTTGCCATTATTCTGGCTATTCGATCCGCCGCATGAGCCAACTGCCTGATCGCCGCCGCCAACGCCGGGAACATAGGTTGCATTGTCATTGCCAAGGCTGACCGGGGCTTTCGTCGCTTGGCTAAGCCGACATCCAGAATCATTGATCAGGCTATTCCCCAAATCAGTCAAGCCGGTATGAATACCAACAACATCAAGAGTAGCACCGACAGCATCTGCAGCTGCACCAATGATACCGCTGCCAACTGCGATAGAAGTATTCACGACAACATTCACAACCGTCGTTGCAACGCTCACCACGGCAGTAACAACGCTTGCTACCGCATCCACGACGAACCCCGCCTGGCTTATTTGCGGTGTAACGATGAGAACCGCACCGAAGAGAAGCGAAAATGCCTTGAGATAGAGTTTCATGGATAAATGATGCTTATAAATAATAGTGCTTCTATTATAGCAGATATGCATGCGGTGCAAACCGGTCTGTGTATAAGCGATTGCATGCTATCATACACCGCATGACGCCCGACACGGCAGAAAAAAGAGCGCAGTCGCGCTGGCTCGCCCTTGATGCCGTCAAAACGGCCGGCTTGATCGGCACGCTGCTCGCCCACCCGATGATCTGGGTGCTCGGAACAGAAAAAATGCTCGACGGCCATCCGATTTACGATATTTCCCGGGTATCATTCGCGTTTCCCTATTTTGTATGCGTCGTGCTCCTCATCACGGCTGCTGGATCAGCCTTTTATTTTTACATCGAAAAAACCCCAGCAAAGAATATCGCTCTGCGCGCGCTGATGATCGCGCTTGTCGGTATCATATTTGGCATCAATATCCATCCGTTTTTCCTCTTTTGGAATATTTTCCTGTTTGCCGCCATCGCACTCGGGTGCTTCGCATCTATGTACAAAATATTCGGCATTCGCGGCATCGTTGCTGCTACTCTCACCAGCTATCTGGCCATGCTAGTAGTGCGGATTGCATTCCCACAAGCACTCTATACGAACTTTTTGCTGCAAATCTTTGCCGGTGATCCCCGCGGCATCGCAAGTGATTTCCCCATCCTGCCATGGCTTTCCATTGTCGGCATCGGATTCATCGCAGCATATGCGTATGCTGAGGCAAAAAAATCTGGCCACGAAAAAAAATATATGCTCTGGCTTTTGCTTGGCGGTTTTACCCTTATCACTCTGACGGAGCCACTCGCGGCAGTCAATCAGGCAAATGCATTCGGCACGACGGCATTCATGCCGCTATCCTATCCACTTTATTTCGGCGGATTATATATTCTGTGCCTCGCTATCGCGGAATATTGCTTCAAAAAAAGCAGCATATCGATCTGGTATCCGATACGCGCCGTAGGCCGCCATCCGCTTGCGATCTATCTTTCGACCATACTTGCGCTTGTCGGCATCATCGGTGCGCTCGAGAAAAGCCCTGGCTATCAGGCAGAAAGCTTTCCATTGTTCCTGGCTCTCAGCCTCTTTACGCTCTGCTTCGCATATGGCCTCGGAGTATGGCTCGAATGGAAAAATCTCAAAAAAGCATAGCCTGTGGATAACATTGACAATTAAGGTTTTTGTGTGGTAACATATCGTCAGATATTCTCTGTATTTGGGGATGCAATACAAGCCCCGAATCTCGAAAGGATTTCTACAATGAGAACGTTCTTTGTTGCGCTGTGTCTATTCACCTCAATGCTTGTGGGACTTTCGTGCAGCGGGAGCAATCCTGCGCCGACAAGTCCTGGCGGAGGCAGTACGAGTCCGACGATAGCCGCTTCGGCTACGCCGACAAGTACGCTTGCAAACTCGCCGACTTCGACTGCCACGCGGACAATTACGTCCACGCCGACAGTCACATCGACAAGCACCGCTTCGAATACGGCAACGGATTCGCCGACGGTAACGCCGACGAATACGCCA
>CAZTJK010000005.1:0-43161 GCA_964613715.1 uncultured Candidatus Saccharibacteria bacterium
AAATTCGGTGAACTAGACATTATCGCTGAAATAGATGAAATGCTTCATTTTATTGAGGTAAAGTCGGTTTCACGTGAAATAGGGGAGAATGATTCACGTGAAACAAGCCAGTACAGGCCAGAAGACAATGTCCATAGGGCAAAGCTAGAAAGAGTCACAAAGACTATTGAAATCTACTTAACGGAGAAAAGTATTTCACATGAAACTGAATGGCAAATTGATGTTATAACGGTCGAAATAGACAAAAAACAGCTTATTTCAAGGGTTTTTATGCTTGAAAACATTATTATTGAGTAATAAAAAAACCGCCCATGAACTACTGAGCAAGTAGACAACGGACGGCGAAAGAAAATGTCTCGTGAGATTTCACTCCCTACACCTTGTGCGTTTTAAAATAAAATCTTAAAGCGGGTGAGGGAAGGAAAGCTATGAAATTTCACCAAACAAAGCTTTCAATTTTGAAGATGATCAGTCTTCGATGAAAGAACTCCTTGAAGTATGTTTAGGAGGACTGAAATAGCGAGTTGCGTTGACTATTTCTGTCTGATACTTCAATACTTTTGTCCGATATGATTATACTCTAGATATAAAAGACAAGTAAAGGACATAGTTGTTGATAACTTTAAAACTATCTAAAAGACAATAAAAAATGACGCTTTGGGTTTTATCCAAAGCGTCATAATACGCCCTTAATGCTTGTTTTTCTGAAAACACCAGACGACTTCGGCAGAGAACCTTTGCTGTAGCCTGCTTTCGCAGGAAATGCTCGTCAGCCACTTGGTCTTGCCATTGGTCTTCAGGGAAAAGATGATCGGGGTTCCTTTCATACCCTTGATCGGCTCCATCGCCATGTGCACGACTTCCTGGTCAGGCTGGTCCTGATACTCTGTCCGGAGCCAGGGCCCGTGACAAGGTTTGGCAGGGGAACCATTTCTTTCTCCGATACCGCGCAGCACTTCCTCAAGGGTAGCGCTGTCCTTCTTTCCGGTCAGATCCTTCGTGGTCATGAAAGCGAGCATGACCTGCTCATCTTTTTCAGGACATTCGATCGAACCACCATCGCGATCGAAAATATCCTGGACCGCGACCCCGAACATTACCCCTGGAGCCTTCTGAAGGGCTGTTTTTAAAGCCCGAAAGCCCCCTGGAATTTTTAGACCCATCTCCGATGGGAGTACAGCCCTAGACTGAACCATGCAATACCTCTTTCTAGCGTTTTTACGCGAAAAATATGCTAAAGAACAAGGCAGTTTTATAGCATGCAGAATAGATCCATGTCAATATTATTTGGATAATTCCAGGGAAACAGGGCAATGGTCGCTGCCCATGACTGAATCGAGAATATCGGCTTTTTTGACTTTTGCCTTCAAGTCGCCAGATACGAAGAAATAGTCGATTCTCCAGCCGATATTACGGTCCCGGGCATAGGTTTTCATGTCCCACCAGCTATAACGCTCGGTTTCATGCGCATGAAACAAGCGAAAGGTATCAATATAGCCCTTGGCAATGACTGCATCGATCCAAGCGCGTTCGATATCGAGAAATCCGGAAGTATTTTTATTTTCCTTCGGGTGCGCAAGATCAATTTCAGTATGGGCAGTATTCACATCGCCGCAAAAAACAACTTTGTGGCCTTTTTTCTGCAATTTCTCGATGAATTTCAGAAATTCCTCATAATAATGCATCTTGTACTTGAGGCGTTCCGGCCCGCCGCCGCCATTCGGAAAATAAACATTTAGAAGCACGAAATCCTTGAAATAGAGGATAAGGGTTCGGCCTTCGTCATCGAATTTCTTGATGCCAAGGCCGTATTCTACCTTTTCAGGCTTGATTTTCGTGAAGACAGCGACGCCGCTATAGCCTTTTTTTATTTTTGAATGATCGAAATACGAGAAATAGCCGGCAGGGGAACGCAGTTCTTCCGGCAGCTGTTCGGGATGTGCTTTGGTTTCCTGGAGACATAGGATATCCGGATCGAGGTCGAAAACAGCATTGAAAGCCCCTTTCTTGTAGACGGCGCGGATACCGTTGACGTTCCATGAAAGTAATTTCATATCGACGAGTATAGCACGACCAATATGCTATACTCGGCTCATAGCAACTTTATGAAAACATTCATGAAATATAGTATTGCATCCCTCATGCTCGCCGGTGCACCATCCCTGGCACTTGCTCAGCGGTACATGATGTACAGTCCTGGCAGCTATGATAACTATTCGATCGGCTGGTTTCCGATGATACTGTTTGCCATCCTGCCGATTCTTTGGATCGGATTTTGCATCCTCATGTTCGTATTCTGGCTTTGCATACTCATCGATGCAATCAAGCATGCGCCGGAAAAGATGAAGCTCATCTGGGTAGTCGTTATCATATTTACGAATATCATCGGCGCGCTAATCTATTATTTCGTAGAAAAGCGTCCGCGCAAGGTAAAAACGACAGAACGAAAAGAGGCCTAGAATAAGAACTTCATGCAAAAGGGCGGGTTCGCGAAGCGAACCCGCCCTTTTGGTATGCCAGGCTAATTATTTCCTGTTTTTGCCATGAAAATTCTTGTGAATGTCCCGCAAATGCTTATCGGTAACATGCGTATAGATCTGTGTCGTCGTGATATTGGCATGGCCGAGTATTGTCTGCACACTGCGCAGATCTGCCCCGTTTGACAAGAGATCGGTTGCAAATGCATGCCGAATGACATGCGGGGTTACCTTTTTCGAGATGCCGGCAATGGTTGCATAGCGTTTGACGATCCGTTCCACTGAACGGCGAGTCAGCCCTGCTGTAGTATCAGTAGAGCCGCGCGTTTCACCGCCGACCGGCACGAACAGGGCTTCGGACATATCCTTTCTGATTTTGAGATAATCGCCAACGGCGCGCTTGGCATCATCGGACAGGAATACCACGCGGACTTTGCCACCCTTACCGCGAATGGAGAATTCGTCCGCATGGAGATCAAGGTCATTCGTAAGCGAACAAAGCTCGGAAACACGCAGGCCGGTTGAAAAGAGAAGCTCGAGTATCGCTTTGCCGCGGGCTTTCTTTTCCGGATCGGTTTCTGTATCAGGCGCTTTCAATAGGCGAGACAGTTCGGCCGGACTGATAGTATCGATGATGCGCTCGCCGACTTTTGCAAGCTCGATATTGTCTGCTGGCAGCGAGCTGATGCCCCGACGTGCCAGGAATTTCAAGAATGTGCGTAGAGCGATGAGATAGTAGTTTTGGGTTTTCTTTTTCATGGTCTCGCCGGTCGCGCGGTTATTGCCTGCCGATTGGCGATTGAGCCACATGCGAAAATCGCGGACAGCGTCATTGGTGATGTCTTCCGGCTTTTGCAATTTGGTCTGGCTCAAAAAAACAGATAGGTAATGGTCGTAATTTTCTATCGTGCGCAGTGCCCGGCCTTTTTCAATCTCGATATATTCAAGGAATTCGCGCTTCAGATCAGGGAGGGTTTTCATCAAATCCATTCTACCATGTCGCACAATATATTCCGTACAGCCCAAGCAAACGGCTATCTCTTGCGTTTTCGAGAGAAATGTGCTAATCTTCAGCCTATGTTAACGAAGACGAAAAAACAGAAAGTCATCAAGGAAGTGGCCCGCCACGACACCGATACCGGCTCCCCGGAAGTGCAGGTTGCCATCCTCTCCAAGAAAATCGAGGAATTGACGAAGCATTTGAAAAAGAATGCGAAAGACAATCACTCCCGCCGCGGACTCATCGGCATGGTCGCCGACCGCAGAAAGCACCTGAAATACCTCGAAAAGCATAGCCCGAAAAAATACGAAGCGGTTACGAAAAAAGTCGGCCTGAAATAAAAATTCGCTTCGAGAGAAGCGAATTTTTATTTCGAGTCATGAATCACGACTGAAGCCACGGGCTTGAGCCGTGATAGAATGGATACTGGTCGATCGTTCCCTCTATTATCAATTTTTATTATTTCTTACTATGAGTGTTGTAAAACATAAAGACCAGCGCGTCGGTATTTTCATCGATACGCAAAATTTGTATCATTCCGCGAAAAATCTATACGGCGGAAAAGTGAATTTTGGACAGGTGATCAATGACGCCCTTGATGGGCGCGTGCTTATCCGCGCGACTGCATATGTGATCACGACCGAATCAGGCGATGAGAAGGGCTTCTTCGAAGCGCTCGGCAAAGTCGGCATCACGACAAAGACGAAAAACCTCCAAATCTTCGCGGGCGGCGCTAAAAAAGCCGACTGGGACGTGGGCATGGCGATCGACGCGATCGCGCTCTCGCCGAAACTCGATGCTGTGATCCTCGTCACGGGCGATGGCGACTTCGTGCCGCTTGTCGAATACCTGAAAGTGACACAAGGCTGCCAGGTGGAATGCGTTTCCTTCGGCAAATCAACTTCCTCGAAGCTTATCGATACTGTCGATGGATTCATGGACCTTGATGATGATCCGCAGCGATACATGATCGGCGGCGGACGCAGACGCAGATAAAAAGAATAGCCGGCCCAAACGGGTCGGCTATTTTTATTCTTCGCAGCCTATGACCTGATACGCAAGGAACTGATTGAAAAATCGTGGCTCTACAATCATGATCCGGGCATAGAACAGCATCTCTGCAGATTCGACATCCGGCTGATGCAGCAGGAGAAACGCATCCCAATGTGCTTCTTCACGCTCCACAATGAGCGAGACATCGTCCGGAGACTGCCGCTTCATCTGCTTCACCGAGAGCATGATATGCTCGAGCAGCATATCGAAAAAATCGTTGAGTATGAGCGAGTCCGCCTTTCGTTTCGGAGCCGCGAGCGCGTAATTGCGGAAAAGTACCGCGGTATCACTCATGCAATATCCTTTCACTCCTAAAATAACCTCTCGTGCCATGATAGCATCGGGCATTTTTTTGTAAACAAAAAGCCGACCCTGATACAGAATCGGCTTGGCACTACACTTCGGCATCCACCCAGTATTCGGCAAGATCCGCGCGCCGCTCGGTGACGATCATACCTTCAATCAAATGCTCGAAAGACAATACCGCGGGATCTTCAAGCACCATCTGCTTGCGAAATGCCTCCCAGGTATGGGCGGCATGTTCAATGATGGATACAGCGACCCGATGCTGTTCTTTTTGCGGAGAAAGATCTTTGTCGATTTTCTCCATAAATGTACGGAATGCCTCGAGTGAGGCTGCTTCGCTTGTCTTGTGCTCGATCGTTGTCAAATGCCGGTACAATTGAGAGAGCAACTCAGCTGTCATGATTCACCACCTCCTTTTCTTATTGGCTGCAGCTTCTGATGTCACTTATAGTATAGAAAAAATAACTTGTCAACAATATGAAGAATAACGGCTGCATGGTATTTTTATAGCTATGAATAAAAAAGAGTTCTCTATGGAGCTCGGCGGCAAAAAGCTCACGGCCGAATTCAACGATTGGACTGAAAATGCGCATGGATCGGTCGTATTGAAATACGGTGCAACCACAATTCTCGCAACCGCGGTCATGTCCAAAGAGCGGCATACTGGTGGGGATTTCCTTCCACTCACGGTGGATTACGAGGAAAAATTCTACGCGACGGGCCAGATACTCGGCAGCAAGTATACACGGCGGGAAGGGAAGCCGTCCGATGAGGCGATCCTTTCAGGACGCATCGTCGACCGCACCATCAGACCGCTCTTTGACCAATGGATCAGGAACGAGGTTCAGGTTGTCATCACGACGCTTTCCATCGACCAGGATGATCCGGATGTCTTGTCAGTCATCGCCGCATCACTTGCGCTTTCCATCTCGAAAATTCCATGGAACGGACCCGTGAGTGCCGTACGCATCGGCAAGCACAAAAATGACGGATTCCAGGTGAATCCGACCTATGTCGAGCGCGAAAACGAGGCGTATGAGATTGATCTCGTCTCATGCGGCAAGGATGGCAATATCAATATGATCGAGCTCTCCGGCGATGAGGCCCAGGAAGGAACTATTATCGACGCGCTCAAGGCAGCATCAGCCGAAATCGAAAAGATAAACGCATGGCAGAAAAATATCATCGCCGAAATCGGCATGAAAAAAATCTCGATTCCTGAAATACCCGCGCCCGAATCCGTCGTTGCGCTTTTTGCCGAGGTAATCAAACCGAAACTCGAAAGCTATGTAATGAGCGGCATGCCCGGACATGGGAAAATAGAAGAGATTACCGAGGCATGGATGCTTATCGCCAAAGAAAAGCTTCCGGTAGATGATTTTGCATTTGCAGCAGCCTATATCGAAGAGAGAATCGACGTAATGATACACGAACAGGCGATACAGCATGGGAAGCGCGCTGATGGGCGAGGACTCGACGAGCTGCGCCCGCTTTTCGCCCAGGCTGGCGGCATCTCTCCGGTGCTCCATGGATCGGGTATCTTTTACCGCGGCGGCACGCATATTCTTTCAGTGCTGACCCTTGGCGGACCAAAAGATGCACAGGTGATCGAGGGGCTTGAACACTCCGAACCGCCGAAGCGCTTCATGCACCACTATAATTTCCCTCCATTTTCGACCGGCGAAACCGGCAGGATGGGCGGCACAAACCGCCGCATGATCGGCCATGGCGCGCTTGCCGAAAAAGCGCTTCTGCCGATGATCCCAGACATGGAGGCATTTCCGTACACGATCCGCATTGTCTCCGAAGCGCTCGCGTCAAACGGCTCAACATCCATGGGAAGTGTCTGCGGCTCGACGCTCGCATTGCTTGATGGCGGCGTACCGCTCAAAAAACCAGTGGCCGGCATCGCAAGCGGACTTATGTCAGACGAGAAAGGGGATTATAAGATTCTCACCGATATCCAGGGGCCGGAAGATCATTTTGGCGACATGGATTTCAAAGTCGCCGGCACGCGAGATGGCATTACCGCCATACAGATGGATATCAAGGTTGGCGGCATCCCGATACCGGTGCTTGGCGAAGCCTTTGAAAAAGCGAAAGCTGCCCGATTCAAAATTCTCGATGTCATCGCAAAGACTATCGATGCTCCGCGCACCGGACTTTCGGCAAATGCCCCGAAAATCATTACCCTTAAAATCAACCCGAGGCAGATCGGCGACGTGATCGGCTCGGGCGGCAAGACGATCAAGGCGATCAAGGAAAAAACCGGCGCCGATATCGATGTCGAAGACGACGGCACGGTCTACATCACTGGTAAGAACGGTTCCTCGGAAAAAGCCAAGGAAATCATCGAGCGCATGACACATGAATATAAGGTGGGGGAACAGTTCCAGGGCAAGGTCGTGCGAATCGAAGCATTCGGCGCATTCGTGAATATCGGCGGTGATACCGACGGCCTCGTGCACATCTCCGAAATCGCGCCATTCCGCATTGAAACGGTGACGGATTATCTCCATGTTGGCGACATCGTGCCCGTCATCGTGCGGGAAATCGACGAACGCAAGCGAATCAACCTCTCCATCAAGGCGGCGAAGCCAGACTTGTTCAAGCAAAAACCGGATACACATGCTTGAAGCAAAAGAACGCATTCTGTTAAATGGTACCTATCTGTGGTATTTCGCCGCAGGTATGCTCGGGCCTCTGTTTGCAGTGTTCGCTCAAAAAATCGGCGGCGACATCCTCGAACTTTCATCTGCTTGGGCGACATATCTCATCGTCAGTGGCATATTGATCATTATCATCGGCCGGCTGTCTGACTCATTCGCACGAAAAGAAATAATCATGATCGCTGGATATGCGCTGAATGCGGCATGCACGTTCGGCTATCTTTTCGTCAGCACACCACTACATCTCTTTCTCGTCGAAGCGGGCCTCGGCATCGCATCGGCTCTTGCCTGGCCGACATGGGATGCGCTCTATGCGAAATACGAAAATAAGGACCATGATGGCTATACCTGGGGCCTTGCTGCCGGCGGAGAATTCCTGATGAGCGGCATCGCACTCATTGTCGGGGGCGCAATCGTCGCACATTTTTCATTCAAAACTCTTTTTATCGTAATGGGGAGCGTGCAAACAATCGCCACACTTTATCAGGCACGTATACTGGCAAAGTAAGTTGCTGCGACAAAAGCACGGGCGTTTAGTATAATCGTACTACACCCTATGGACGAGGAAAAAAATACTTCGCAAAATCCTATCGACAACAAGCTGCGGGAAGCGGTGAGCAATGAATTGCGCGCATATACCGATACTGCGGCTGCCGATCTTATGCCGGCGAGAGCCCCTGCGCCGACTCCTGAACCAAAAACGGCGCCAATTCCGGCGGCGCTTGCCCCACATGCTGCGCAGCCGATCGTGCGCACCTATAAGAGCGATATGGAAGAGGCGATACAGACGGGACATCTGTCATCTATCAGCATGGCAGTGAGCGAAAATGCAAAGCTCCTGAAAAATGCCCGGCAAGGCGAAATCGAGGAAAAAAAAGCTAAAATCAATAAGAATATACTGATCCTGAGCATCGTCCTTGTATTCGGCGGCATGCTCGCGCTCCTAATTCCATACGTATTGACCAAGCAACAGCAAGTCGCAAAAACGCAGCCGACGCAGACCATCTCGGTAAAAGCATTATTGACGCCGGATCTTGAAGAAAAAATAAATATCAATGCTATCGACAGCACGCGCTTCGGCGCAGCAATGAAGCAGCATATCGATCAGTCGTCAATCACGCTCGGTCAAGTCAAGAATCTGCTCGTGGTAAAAACAGGAGATACCGGAGATCAGGCAGTCAGTGCGAATGATTTTCTCGCCCTGATCCAAGCGCGGGTACCGGACGATATAGCCCGTACGCTTCGACCGGAATATATGTTCGGCGTGCATAATTTCAACGGCAATCAGGAATTCCTGATCTTGAAAGTCGGTTCCTATGACACAGCATTTTCCGGCATGCTCGCCTGGGAACAGAGCCTGTGGCAGGATTTCAGAAACCTCTTCGGCCTGCAATCAACCGCCACAAGCACCGATACCACAGCAACGGACGAGCAGAATTTCGGCATCACGATACAGAAATTCCAGGATGCGACATTCGCCAACAAGGATTGCCGGGTCGTACGGAATGCATCCGGCGCCATCGTATTCCTCTATTCGATCATCGATGAAAATACGGTGGTCATCGCGACGAGTGTTGATACGCTCAAGGAAATCATTACGCGGCTGAATCGGGCAAAATCCGTCACGCAATAGCATGCTGCCGTTTTTCTGATACAATACTTACATGAAAGAAACCGATATATTCAAACAGAAGCTCGAGAAAGAACTGAAAACCCTCGAACAGGAGCTATCCGGCATTGCAGAAAAAAATGCACATGGCGGCTGGGATGCGATAGAGACGGAAATAGACTCTGATCATGCGGATGATAATGATGTAGCGGACAATATGGAGAGTTTTGAAGAAAACCGTGCGATCGTCGAGAAGCTTGCCGCACAATATTCGGATGTCGAAGCAGCCCTCGGAAAAATAAAGGCTGGCACGTATGGCACCTGCGATGTCTGCGGCGAACGAATCCCAGAAAAGCGGCTTACGGCAAATCCCGCCGCGCGCACCTGCATCGCGCACGCAAAATAAATCCGCGACTCTGTCGCGGATTTTTGCTTTCAGAGAGAAATATGCAATAATTGAGCGGAATTTTTATTGCGTACCCATGTCGTTTGCAAAAACATACGCGGCGCAGACAGTCGGTCTCGGCGCGCACATCATTGATGTCGAAGTTGATCTCTCGAAAGGGCTGCATGCATTTGCCATTGTCGGCCTGCCGGACAAGGGCGTCGAGGAATCTCGCGACCGCGTGAGTGCTGCTATCAAGAATTCTGGTTTTACCTCTCCAAAAAGCCAGAATCAGAAAGTGGTCGTATCCTTAGCCCCTGCAGATATCAAAAAAGAGGGGCCTGCATTCGATGTTGCGATCGCGCTCGCATATCTTACCGCCCACGACGATATCCGCTTCGATCCGACGGGCAGGCTCTTTCTCGGCGAGCTGTCGCTTGATGGTAATCTCCGAAAAATAAATGGCATCCTGCCCATCACACGTGCGGCGAAAGCCCAGGGCTTCCGCGAAATATTCCTGCCGCAAGAGAATGCTCGCGAAGCAGCGCTCGTTTCAGGCATCGTAATATACGGCGCAAGCAAGCTCACGGATATCATCAATCACATAAACGCGAAGGAAACAAAAGCGACACAAGCGCCTCTGCGCAAGCTCTTGCCGCAGCCAAAAACCGACATGCCGGCGGAAACATATTCGATTGAGATCGATATCGCCGATATCAAAGGTCAGGAAACAGCAAAGCGTGGGCTTGAGATCGCCGCAGCTGGCGGACACAATATCGCCATGTACGGGCCGCCAGGCACTGGCAAGACCATGCTCGCAAAAGCATTCGGCGCTCTCCTGCCACCTTTGTCATTCGAGGAAATACTCGAGATCACCTCGATCCATTCGGTAGCTGGCACGCTGAAAAAAGATATCGTGACTCGGCATCCTGTCCGCGCGCCGCATCACACTGCTTCATATGTTTCAATTGTCGGCGGCGGCACGGTGCCGAAGCCGGGAGAAATCACCCTCGCGCATCGCGGCGTGCTTTTTCTCGACGAATTTCCCGAATTCGACAAGAAAGTCATCGAGACACTCCGCGAGCCGCTCGAGGAAGGAGAGATAAATATCTCACGCGCCAAAGGCACCCGCGCATTCCCTGCGAATTTTATCCTCATTGCGGCCATGAACCCGTGCCCGTGCGGGAACGCCGGCTCAAAGACAAAAGAATGCATCTGCAAGCCGCAGGATCTTGCCCGATATGAGCGGAAAATCTCTGGGCCGATCATCGACCGCATCGATATGTGGGTAGAAGTATCAGAAATCGACTATGACAAATTATCGCGCACAACACATGCTCCCGAAACGCCAAATATCCGCAAGCGCGTGCATGCGGCCCGCGAAAAACAGCAGCGGCGATTTGCTCATCTTGCAGATGCCCGCACCAATAGCGATATGAACGCAAAAGACATCGAAGCACTTATTCCCTTGTCGAGCGCAATCAAGGAAATACTGAATACCTCGGCCAAAAAGCTCGGGCTTTCTGCTCGGGCATATCATCGGGTGATCAAACTCGCCCGCACCATCGCCGATCTCGAAGAAAGCGAGGAGGTGCTGGTACCTCATGTTCTCGAAGCATTGCAATACCGGCCAAAACGAATCATCGCATAAGAAAAACAGGCTTGGAGAGCCTGTTTTAATTTGCAAATGGATTTTTCGCGCCGCGGACTTCGAAATGCAGATGCGGACCGGTCGAATCTCCAGTATTACCCGACAAACCAATCATTTGTCCCTGTGATACCTTGTCTCCCGGTGAAACGAAATTGCCGCTCAAGTGAGCATAGAGCGTCTGCGTGCCATTGTAATGCGAGATAACGATATAGCGTCCATATCCGCCATTCCAGCCGGATGTACGCGAAATGATGACTTCGCCGGCTGCTGCTGCAAATACTGTCGAGCCGACTGGTGTACCGAGGTCGACAGCATTCCAGCCGTGCAGTCCCTGCGTAAGCACGCCACCGGCAAGGGGACGAATATAATAGCCGGGATAATCAGGGCCGTCGCCGCCGCGGAATGGGTTGTACGGTGCGCGGTGCGAAGTGCGCGCGGTAGAAAATACCGATGAGCCGATCGTGCCACCTTCGCCATCCGGAATGATAATCGAATCGCCGACCGCAAGCGATGACGAAGCATCAACTCCGTTGAACTGAGCGATTTCATCGATATCAGCCTTATATTTCTTAGCGATCGACTTGAGCGTATCGCCGGCAGCCACCGTATGGAGCGTGCCCGAGACGGGCAGAATCACGAGAGTTTGTCCTTCATGAAGGGTTCCGACCGTCACATCATTTGCCCAAATGATCGTATTGACCGATACGCCGAACATTTTTGCAATCGAAGAAAGGGTATCGCCCTTGTGCACGGTATATTTGCTGATCTGGCCGTTGTTTTCGGTATCTGGTACATCGGCAAGCGTGCCTGAGGGGCCCGTTGCAGATATAAGTGCTTCATTGCCAACCACCAAAATATCGCCACCGCCGACGCCACCAGAGGTTGAAAGGCCGGTTGAACTATGCAGTACCGGGACATTCTGCGAATTCAGGTCCTCGCTTACCGCAACTTTTGCATCAGTGCCGATTCCGAGAAGATTCGTTATGGCTGAAAAGAGGCCTGCATTAGCAACAAATGGCATACCGGAGAGGGAAGAAACGAACAAAAAGACAGCCAGCCATTCTGAATACATGGCTAAAAACAATGACTTTATGGAATGACCCTGCTTTTGCACCTTATGCTTCGGGCCAACTATTGGTTTTTTCTCTAAAATAAGCCTATTTTCTTAAGGGAATTCTATCGGTTCTGTATTTATATGGCTCTGTTGAGCCATATAATAATCTGACAGCCTGGCGTTCAGGACAAATATTAATGATACTATCTGCCGGCCCTCCGTCAACAGGCTTATCAACATGCAATTGAAAAAGAAAAGACCTATCGCAACTCTGCGATAGGTCTTAAAACCTCCTTTTATAGTGCCTGGGAAGGCAGTTTCATGCCGGCTTTCTCGAATGCCCGCTCGATGACAGCCTGCGGATTGTCGAAAAAGAACGTGGCTGAGCCGGAAAACGACCGCGCATCGTCTGCTATCGACTTCCTGTCTATCAAGATAGTATCACCCTGAAAGCTGAAGTACGCCCAGCGATGCTCGCTTGAATGCTTCCAGGGATAGACTTCGTCCCCAGCGCAATCGATTGCCAAGTCATCACTGCTCTCGAGGCGCTTCTGATGCATGACAAGCATGACTGCTATCTCGAATGCTCCGAGACCGAATTCTCCTTTCCCTTGATTCCGGAGCGCTCTGTCAATGGATTCTCCGCCATGCAACTTGCCGAATTGTGCGGGGAATATCAAAATACCGGCATCCTTCTGTTTTACGATAAGCTCAAGCATCGCGGCCTCTTTCAGCCGGCTTTCCCGCAAGTGCTGGAAACCGGGCCCCAGCTGACGCATACGCGAGAAGAACTTAGCTATGCGCGAGGGAGGCTGTTGACTCTGTTCCTCGCTCATATACTCGCTCTCCCGAAACATGCCGCCGCGGACCCGCTTGAGAACCGCGAAGGCAGCTTCAGCAGCAGTATCATATCTGTCGCCAAATATCGCCGGGTATTTGCGCCAATTCGGAACTGCGAACCAGCCTTCTGCGCCAGCCGGCATTTTCGAAAGGCCTTGCAGCACCCATGAATAGAGCTCGGGATTCGGATCTTCGATGCCTGGAAAAAATTCCTTGAGCACTTTGATCTGGCTCGCCAGACTCACCGGAGTCTGATATCTCGTGTATCCGTATTCCGGCACGACTTCGCGCCTCGAATCCGAAAGCTCATATGCTGTATCCGAGGCGGCTTTCAGTATCGCCGCTTCGAATTTCGCGCAACCTTTCAAAAGCGCGGTTGCATTATGCTTGGTATACCGGCTTGCCTTCTCGGCCATCATTTCGGCAAGGCGATTGCCAATGCGAAGGCACATCGCTCGGATATCCTTTTCCTGCGACTGCGTCATCAGATCCATAGACACCCCCTATGATTGAGTGAACATCTGAAGCAAATGCTATTCCTGAAACAATATATGTCAAGAAAATGAGCAGCCATGCTATAGTGGAAAAATGCAGTATGTTGCGGGACTCAATGAACGACAAAAAGAGGCTATTCTGCAGAAAAATGGCCCTGTTCTTGTCATTGCCGGGGCGGGTGCTGGTAAGACAAAGACCATCGTGCACCGGATACTCCACCTTATAAAGGAAGGTGTGGCTCCAGAGCATATTCTGGCTATTACCTTCACGAATAAAGCGGCTCGAGAAATGCGGGAACGGGTTGAAGCCATGCTTGCAAGCGACCGGGACCTTAACCTGCCTATTTCATTTGCCGGAAAACCGTTCATGAGCACGTTCCACTCGCTCGGCGTCCATATCATAAAGGAGAATGCCCGACTTGCTGGCCTGACTCGCCACTTCGCCATCATGGACAGGAGCGACTCGGTGAAAGTCGTCAAAGACTGCCTGAAAAAGCTCGATATCGATCCGAAGCAGTTCGAACCGGGCAAAATACTCAATATTATCTCGCGCGAAAAAGGGAATTGCATGACGGCAAACGAATACAGCGCGGGCATCGAGACAAAAGGGTATACCGTGCAGGCGGTCGTCGCAAAAGTCTGGCCGATGTATGAAGCGAAGCTTCGCGAAGAAAAAGCGGTCGACTTCGATGATCTCTTGTTGAAGACCTATGAGCTTTTGCGCGACCATGCCGACGTGCGTGAGCACTATCAGCGACTCTGGCAATACATTCATGTCGATGAATATCAGGATACGAATATCGTGCAGTACAAGATCGTGCGACTGCTTGCCGAGAAGCATCAGAATATCTGCGTGGTCGGCGATATCGATCAGTCAATCTACAGCTGGCGTGGCGCGGACATCCAGAATATCCTCAACTTTGAAAAGGATTATCCGGATGCAAAGGTAGTGCTGCTTGAAGAAAATTATCGCTCGACGCAGACCATCCTCGCTATTGCAAATGATGTGATCCGGAGAAACGCCCTGCGCCGCGAAAAGAATCTCTTCACGAAAAATGCAGAGGGAGAGAAGGCGTCATTCCTCAAAGCGCTGAATGAGACGGAAGAAGCGCGATTCGTCGCGAGAAAATCGGGCGAGCTTATCGCACGCGGCGTATCGGCGCGCGAAATCGCAGTACTCTACCGCGCAAATTTCCAGTCGCGCATTCTCGAAGAGGCGATGCTCGCGGAAAGCGTGCCCTATCAGGTGCTCGGCACCAAATTCTTCGAGCGAAAAGAAGTGAAGGATGTGCTTGCATACCTGCGAGCCGGGCTCAACCCCGACAGCCTCACTGATGTGAAGCGCATCATCAATATCCCGGCACGCGGCATCGGCAAAGTGACCGTGCTCAAGATATTCGAGGGAAACAAAGCGGCGCTCCCGGCTGCGGTACAGCAAAAAGTATCCTTATTTTACAAACTGCTTGAGAATATACGGAAAGAAACTGCGGAGAAAAAGCCATCGGATATCATCAAATACATCATCAAGGAAAGCGGACTTGAAGCAGAGCTTGCCAAAGGCACCGAGGAAGAAAAAGAGCGTCTCGAAAACATGCGCGAGCTCGCGACCCTTGCTATCAAATATGACCATCTGCCGAAGCCAGAGGGTATCGAGAAACTGCTTGAAGAAGCAGCGCTTGCAACTGATCAGGACACGCTCGAGAAAAATGAGAATGCCGTGAAGCTCATGACCGTGCATGCATCGAAAGGCCTTGAGTTTGATTATGTCTTCATCACCGGCCTCGAGCAGGATCTTTTTCCGCATCAAGCTATCGGCACGGAAGAAAAGACCCCGGAAGAGAAAGAGGAGGAACGCCGGCTTTTCTATGTCGCGCTCACTCGCGCGCGCAAAAAGCTCTATCTGACGTATGCCGAAATGCGCACAATATTCGGATCGCTGCAGATGAACCTGCCATCGGAATTCTTTGGCGATTTCGACAATAGCCTGCTCGAACCCGAGCAATTTGAATTCAGAGACAAAATAATCTATCTTGACTGGTAATGGAACAGATTCACGCAAAAAAATCTCTTGGACAAAATTTCCTGAAGTCGAAGAAAGCCTTGTCGGCGATGATCGCTGCAGGAAATATTTCAGCCGGTGATACCGTGCTCGAGATCGGCCCGGGGCAAGGAGCGCTCACTGAACAACTGCTGGCAACCGGCGCGAATATAATTGCCGTGGAAAAAGATGATCGGCTCATTCCTATTCTTACAGAGAAATTCCAAAAAGAGATTACAGCAGGACAATTAAAAATTATTCGCAGAGATATTCTGGAACTCGATTTTGATTTCTTGAAAAACCACCAATATAAGCTTGTCGCGAATATCCCGTATTACATCACCGGTCTCATTTTCAGGAAATTTCTCGAGGGTCCGGTGCAGCCATCTGTCATCGTCATCATGGTGCAAAAGGAAATTGCCGACCGCATCGTCGCCCGAGATGGCAAGGAAAGCCTCCTATCGCTTTCGGTAAAGGCCTATGGCGAAGCGAAAAAAGTCATGAAGGTGGAAAAAGAGCATTTCAGCCCAAAGCCGAAGGTAGATTCAGCCATCCTTGCCATCACAGGCATCTCGAAGGATTTCTTCCAAGGATTTGCGGAAAAGAGATTTTTCCAGGTCCTCAAAGCTGGATTCGCACATAAGCGGAAAGTGCTTTCGGCGAATTGCAAGCCGCTTTTCGGCGCACGGACAGCCGATATATTCGCAAAGATCGGCATCGCACCAAAAGCGCGGGCTGAGGACCTGACACTTGACGAGTGGCGCGCGCTTGCACTTTCGCTTTAGGGGTCATTTGATACAATGTGTGCATGAAAAAATACATCCTTGGCGTGATGCTCCTTATCCTCTCCGGCACCGCTGTCGCCCGCGCTGCTGAATATATATTGACGTCATATCCGAAAGCGACCGCAACGACGAGCACCGAGACTGTATTCGTGCGCCCGCTTTCCGTCGGTACAAGCGGACAGGATGTATTGGCGCTCCGAAAAATCCTCAGCCTCGAACTTTCCATGAATCTCGGCGTCTCGGCGCTTTTCGATGACGGCTTGAAAAGCGCCGTCGCACGATTCCAGGAAAAATATCCCGTCGATATTCTATTGCCACAGGGAAAGACATCCGGTACCGGCATGCTCGACGACTGGACGCTCACCAAGCTCAATGCGCTTGCCATAAAATACAATATTCACCTTTCGGATTTCAGCGTAAGCACCGCAGCCGCACCGCGCATTTATTTCACAGAGGATCTCTCGATCGGATCGGTCGGCAGCGAAGTGGTCTTCCTAAAAAAAGTGCTCAATTCTGATCCGGCAACGGCAATCGTGAAAACAGGCTCCGCAGCTGCGTTAGAAAATGTATTCGATGCCGATACTGCAGCCGCTGTCATCAAATTCCAGGAAAAATACGCGGCAGACATCCTCACCCCAGCAGGACTTGTCCATGGCACTGGCACCGTAGGCGCTGCAACACGCAAAAAGCTCAATGAAATTTTCAATAAGCTCCTGGCAGCCTTCCAAACAACGGCCACGAGCACAAGCTTGGCGGCTTCATCATCAACGACCTTCGGCAATTTCACGTTCAATTTCACCCAAGGCAGCGGCGTCAATTTCAATTCGTATCTGTGCGTCACCGACACCTGGTCATGTTCTGATTGGAGCCCGTGCGTGGATGGCGTGCAAACACGCACTTGCAGCGTCACCTATGACTGTCCGAATACAGGCGCTCCAGCACCGACCAAACAATTATGTTATTCGCAATCAAGCGGAAGCAGTGGCGGTAACAGCGGATTTGCCGGCTGCAGCGCCGACAAGCAGACCGCAGTGCAAGCCGCGATCGATGCATTGAAAAAGAGCTCGACGCAATCTCCAGCAACGAGCGGCTTTACCCAGTCTATTTTCAGCATGCCGGGATCACCGGTAAAATCCTCTTCGGCGCCAGATCAAATCCAGAATCTCGTTGATACCTGGAAGAGCCAGCAGTCGGATGTGCAATCAGTTATCAATAAGCTCGGCAGTGCAAGCACTGATTTCGCGACAAAGCAGGCTGCAAGAGATGCAGCAAGTGTACTCACGGGACTTTCAAGCGGCCAGGGCAGGGTTGGCAGTGCACAGAGCATCAGCGAAATGGCACAATCAATTACTGATAGCACAAATGCCGTGCAGATCATCGTCACAACCACTACAAGCGATAAACAGGCAGTGGATGATGCTATTGCAAAACTCGGATCATTGGCAAGCGACAGCTCGATCAGTGACATCATTGCCCGCCTCAAACAAGTTTCGACGAATATTCAGGGTGAGCTCGACAAGCTGCAGGTAGTGACAGACCGTTTTCCGAGAGTTGTTTCAGCACAAAATGATGAAAAGACTGATATTGCCGCTGCGCTCGGCCTTACCCAAGGCTTTGCAAGCGGCGCATCTCCGGCAAATCTGATCGCTGCACTGAATAAAGTACTGCTTGATCTGCAGATCGAACCGCAGACGATACAAAGCGTGCCGAGTAAGCTCACCGATATCGCCGCAGCGCGGTCCACACGGCAGCAAAATGTGCAAGCAATCATCACCGCGCTGCAATCGGCATTCGCCGCATGCCAGCCAAAGCCGAATATCGCACCAGGAACGGTCGTCGCATCGGGCTATTTCGAGGTATGCCTCGCAAATGGAAAAACAAATTGCTCAATCACGTCCGGCAATGCCACCTGCACCGGCCAAAACAGCAATCCAGTAGCTTGCCCAGCCGGCAGTTCAGTCGTCCCGGGATCGCAGACGACCAATAACAGTGCCAGTCAATGTCCTTCGCTCGGCATTGCTGGTCCGCAGGCGGCAGGACATATCAACTTTACCTGCGTACAAGGAGGAAGCGCAGGCACACCAAGCACGGGCGGTTCGTCATCATGCACCGATGTCATCGGCTGCGCCGTGCAAGGCGTCGGCAATATTGTCGGGGGCGTGGTCAGCGGCGTCGGCAGCATTGTGCATGGCGTGCTCTCTATCTTCGGACTCTAGAATCCACAGGCAGCATCGTGCGAATATTGTTCCATGCTATAATTCCCGCATGTTGATCGACAGAAAATACCTCCCTTCAAAACGATTCCTTGCTGCCTGCGGCGTCGCAGCAGTCATCATTGCTATCACGATCTTCCTGAACACCATAAAACCAGCGCCAGCACCGACACTTTCCACGCTTGCTGGAGCAAGCACGACCGCGCCATGGGTCAATACCATAGACTCGGACAATGACGGCCTGCCGGACTGGCAGGAAGTGCTCTATGGTACAAACCCTCGCAAGGCAGACACGGATGGCGATGGTACCAATGACGGCGATGAGATCGCTCTGAAGCGCGATCCGCTGAAAGCAAATACTGCGCCACAAGGGCAGGAGCCGAATGACAAGATCGCGGCAGACGTTATCGCGCAGAATGATACGATTTCTTCCGCCATCAATAATACGCTGAGCGCAACCGAGCAGATGGCACGCAACCTAATGTCGAATATCTTCGCATCCCAGCCGACCGACAGCCAGATGGATCAGAACACGGTTGACTCGATCGTCACGAACACGCTCGCGAATGTCCCGCAAAAACAATTCGCGACGAGCACGAAAGTATCTGATCTGAATCTGATCCCGGTCGCAAGCGACAGTAAATCAGCCGCGCCACAACTTATCGCGTATGCAAAAAGCTTTTATACAGAAACTGAAAAGCTCCGCCAGGTCATTGGCCAAGATGTCGTCGCTATCAATACTTACAATACCGACAATGACGCCATGAAAGAACAGGATTCTCTCGCTGCAATCACGAAGATATACCAGACAGTCATCAATGACTTCAAGTCAATGCCGCTGCCGGCCATTGCCGATTCTTATGGTGCTGCATACCATCTCGCGGTTATCAATGATCTCGAGCAATTGATCGAGATCGACAATGATATAATGAAATCAACCGCGGATGGTGTGAGTATCTATGGAGACCTTCTCGCATACACGAATGTGATCAATAATCTGACAAAAACTCTCGGCATCCTGGATAATGTTCTGCAGATTACCAGACATTGATTACCATGCGTATGAACCAGTTTCTAAAAAAAATAAATATGAAGGCTTGCGCTGCGCTCTCTAGCATCCTGGCTCTCGTTCTTGCCGGCATCATATCTATGCCGCAAAAGGCGCAAGCAGTGTTTGGCGTCGGCGACGTAACATTCACGACCCTTACCTCGGTCATCGACCCGGCAACGCTCGCATTTTATACCGCAAGCCAGGCATTCTATACGGCAACTGGCGTTGTGCAGCAAAAGCAACTGACTGCGCCGTCCATTTGGGATATCGCACGCAAAGAGGGTGTGGAGCCAGCTCTCGCTGCAGCCGCAAAAACGCTTGCGAAAAATCTCATTCTCCAGCTCACTGAAGCGACCGTAAACTGGATCAACTCCGGCTTCCAAGGCAATCCCGCATTCGTCGCCGATCCCGCAGATTTCCTCGCGCAGACTGCAGACCAAACCGTTGGCCAGTTCCTGATGGAAAGCAGTGACCTGCGTTTTCTCTGCGCCCCATTTCAGGCCCAGGTAAAAATCGCCCTCGGTCTCGGCTACTCGCAGCCATTCTACAAATCCATCAGCTGTACCCTTACCGGCGCCATCACCAATGTACAGAACGCCGTGAATAGCTTCACGAGTGCGGGCGGCTGGCAGAATTGGATTCAGATCACGCAGCCGCAGAACAATCCGGTCGGCGCATTCCTTTTGGCAAAAAGCGAGCTCGATTCACAGATCGAAGGGAGAAAGGCGGCCGCATCGGCGGAGCTCAATTTCGGACAAGGCGCGCTTTCGTATAAAGATTGCACCGACACCACATATGACACGACCGGCAATGTGGTTTCGACAAAGCGCTATTCCGGCTCCAATTTCTTCAGCGCGACCGCATCCGGCTCGGGCCGAGGTACAAATCAGACGGTGAAGACTTCCTGCAAAGTCACTACGCCAGGCAAAGTCGTCGTCGATATGCTCGGCTTCAAAGCTACGTCCGATCTGCGCCAGCTCGAGCTTGAAGCTGCGCTTGGCAATGGTATCGATACCGTGCTTTCATCCCTTGCCAATGCACTGTTGACCAAAGGCCTGCAAGCAATTCAGAACGGCATTCTCGGCGACAACTCTTCAGCAAACAATCAGTACAATACCCAGCTCGGTACCACTATCGGCCAGATCCCGACCAATTATAATAATCAGCTGGTGAATATCGCGAACGCAACATCATCCCTCTATTTCGGCGATCAGTTCAATGCTTACAACAGCCTCTATGGCAATGGCTTCGGCCAGAGCTTTAGCAATGTGAATACCGGCCCGGGCACGCCGTATGATGGGGGAAATATAAATGATCCGTATGCACGCGAGCGCGGGACCGCGATCAATAGCATCAATAATCTCGAAAACTACGAGGCTACTTATCAAAATGCATATCTGACTGCGACAAATGTGCTTTCAAGCGGCCGCGGGGTATTCGTCGGCGCACGAAATTGCAATGCTGCGTACAGCGATCCGAATTCAGCTCTGCGCGCCCTTCAGATTGATGCAAATGTCGTCACCAATATCGACGGCACGCCGAATTCCGATCGCAATGTCGCGCAGATTCCGTGGAATCTCACCGATATCGGCAATCTCGTTGCTGTTTCAAACCAGCATGTCGCACTGCTCGATACTGCTCGCACAGCCGTAGCAGCAGCAAGCTCGACGGATGCGATCAATCTTGCCATGCTGCCGGTCAATTCCACTGCATTCAATACATCGAACCCGACGAATGTCATCACGAATATAAAAACTTGGATGACCGGCATGCAGAACAATTACAGTACAAGCGCCTGCCCGATCAACCTGACTGCAACATTCCAGATCACTGGCCCTGCAAGCTCCACTCCAACAGGGAATTAGGAAACGGGAAAAAACCGCTTAAAAGCGGTTTTTTAAATAATAAAAAAGCGAGGTTCTCACGAACCTCGCTTGAGAACAGTCGATCAACTGTGGCTATTCTTCTGCTCTTCCCTTACTTCTTGAAGGAATGCTTTGACACACGGAGACAAATCCCTCTCCGGCACCAAAACGACATAGCTGAAGTAGTAGTTGAAATCGACAGCAGAGTGCTTAATATTATGCTGCTTTTCCCAGTGATACCGAGTAATCATGGTATCCATGTGATCGCAGGCATATTGCGCCTCTTTCGTCTTCGCTTTCGTATCGCATTTCTGCGAAACGGCGGGCGAAGACGTGTTTTGAGCTTTGGAACCGTTGCCAGAACCAAAGCCGAAACCCGCGATAGCGATCGCGAGG
The DNA here is from genome assembly GCA_964613715.1 of uncultured Candidatus Saccharibacteria bacterium. Taxonomy (GTDB): domain Bacteria; phylum Patescibacteriota; class Minisyncoccia; order Phycocordibacterales; family GWA1-40-21; genus Bog-1340. The sequence goes on from CAZTJK010000005.1 coordinate 21,887, forward strand.
ACCAGCGTTAAGCCAACCATGACCTTGATCTTCATGTCTGATCTCCTTGTAAAGAACAATTTTTTGGACTTTCGCCCACGAGTTAATCAGGTTACGACTAACTTCCTTTTTATATTATATAATATCAATCAATAACAAGTCAAGTATTAGACGATTTTTCCAATAAAGCCTTGTTTTTAGTCATTTTTATGCACAGGGATATCTTGTGTATATCTCAATAGGAATGATACAATGTAAAGGTCAATGAAACGATTTTTCACAAAATCCGTTGCGCTTTTTTTGCTTGGCACGATCCTTGGAGGCCTCTTATCCGTTCATACTGCCTATGCCGGATCGAATCCGAACCTTGTCGGTACTGATTTATCCGGGGGAACAGCATCATCAAGTTACTCGTCAAACACCGGGAGCTTTTCATTTGGAAAGGCTGCAGATTTAGGATTCGGAGTTGGTAACTTTATCGTCAATGGCGTTGCGCTTGCCGGAATCGCCACTGTTTTGTATCTAGTCTATGCGCTTGCAAGCCTCATCCTTGCATTGCTCGGCCTCATGTTTGATGGGGCATTGAATGTTTCATTTTACGGACTGCATAATTTCTTCGACAATCTCGGACCGGTCGCGACTATCTGGACGCTGATCCGGGATACGGTAAATGTCTGCTTTATATTCATGCTGCTCTATATTGCAATCAGCATGATTCTCGGCAGCATCGGCGTGAAAGCAAAATCGAATCTTGCAAGCGTACTTATCAGTGCGATTTTCGTTAATTTCAGCATGTTTTTCGCAAAAATCATCATTGATGCAGGAAATATTGTCGCTATCTCGATTTACAACAGCCTGGGCGGTGGCAATCTTGGCTGGAGCATTGCAGGACAACTTATGGATGGTTTCAATATAGGAGGGGTCATGAGTATTTTTTCAATATCTGGACAGACAAATATCATGATCAATTTGATCCTGCACCTTGTGCTTGTCGGCATCGCCTGCTATGTGTTCTTCAAAATAGCTGCAATTTTTATAGGAAGGACTGTCATGCTTGTCATACACGTGGCCACGTCTCCAGTCGGATTCTTGAGAGTCGGCGCTATACCGTGGCTTGATGAATTGCGAGGCAAGTGGTGGGGATCATTCGTAAATCAGGTGATGGTGGCTCCACTTTTCATGCTGCTCATGCTCATATTCATGCGGTTCTTGTCTGTCGTTAATGTGGCCATTCATCAGTCAACAAGTAGCATGACGTTTGCAGAACAAGCTGCTCCAGGAATTGATTTTGCTGGGTACCTTGCATACATGATGATCGCATTCCTGCTTTGGGAAGGCATGAAGATCGTGGAGAAAAGCAGCGGCAAGATCGGAGAAATCACCGGCAGTGTGCTGAACACGCTCACCTTTGCAGGTATTGCAGCTGCAACGGGCGGCGTAGGCATGCTTGGCCGGGCAGGAGGGCTTGTTGCTGGCGGCCTCGAACGGGCCGGCCTGACAAAAACAGCACAAGCAGTCGGTGGTTTTTCAAAAACACTGCGGGAAGTCCCATCCACAGCGAGTAAATTTGTCAAAGGCGAATACAAAGAGAAACCGGGGCTTGTCGGATTCCTCGGCAACAAAGCACGCGATTTCGGCTTCTCTGAAATCAAGAAAGCTACAGGCGGCGTGGTAAGCCCGAAGGGTATAGAAGATTTCATAAAGAAATCAAAGAGTGGGAACGAGGCAAATGTCATGAAGGAGATGGAGAAGGCTGGGCCACAGAAGGATATTGACCGACAGACGCAACTTAAAGATATTGAACAAAATATTACCGAGCAGGCGAAACAGCGCCTTACGGCTGATTTCGGTTTTAAGGATGATCAGATCAAGGCTGCAAATGCGAGACAAAAAGAGCATGACAAGAATATTGTGGCCCTGAATGAAAGCCAGACGAAGCTACAGAAGGCCACTACGGACTTGGCATCGTCTATCGGTTCTGAAGAGAGCGTGACCAAAGCGAAAAAAGAATATGAGCAGGCCCAGAAAAATGCCGATATTTCGAAAGGTAAGTTGACTACGGATATGCAAGCTATTTTGACGAAACAAGCTGAAGCAAAGGAAGCTGTAGCAAAAGAATTAAAAGTTGACCTACAAGGACTTAAGAGCGAGCAGGAAAAATTGAAACAAACCATCCGAGAGAAGACGGCAGCAAAAAATGTCTATATTAGCAATGTAGCCTCATACGGCCCAGTTCGCGGAATGCTAAGTACTGGTTTGACCAGTAAAGATCGCCAAAAACTGGTAGAAAAAATGAGGGCGCAGAAAGGGAAATATAACGCCGATAAAGAAAACGTGGCGAAGAATATTGTTAAAGCCTTGAAAGATGCCGGCATGGGAGATGCATTGAAAGAAGAAGGTGGTGGAGAGAAAAAGGAGGAGAAAAAAGGAGAGGAAGGGAAAAAATAGACTAAAAAATACATATGGATGATTCAATAACAAATGATCTCAAGCAACAGTACCAGAGCCTGCCGAAAGAATTGCAGCAGGCCATTGCTGATATCAATCTGCCGGCAAAGCTCAGTACTATCGTCAAGAACAATAAATTGATGATCGATCAGGCAGGCATACTTGAAACGGAAACAACGCTCGTCCTCTTCGGCCTTGAGCCACTCGAGAATTATGTCGATAATCTTGCGCGTGAGCTCGGTATGCCAAAAGACCGAGCACTGACTATTGCGAAAGATGCCGATGAGCTCATTTTTAAAGGCATCCGCGATGCGCTGCGGCAGGTAAATGAGGAGATGACAGAGGCAGAAAACGCCGAAGTGGCGCAGACCGAAGGACATCCGTCGAAAGAAGATATCCTCGCCGGCATCGAAAAGCCGCATGAGATTACTACAAGGGAAAATTCGGTATCGGTCAGTTCATTGCCGTCGAATAATAATGGCGTGCAGGGGACAGCGCCTGTTGTTACGTCAAAAATTGAAATGCAAAAGCCGCTCGTACCTGAAATGCGACCGGAAGAGATTTCCCTCGGCACGGTCATCAAGAAACCGCAGCCGGCATCGCCGATTCCTGCAAGCGTTTCACCGCTCAAGAATATTGTTGAAACGAAAATGACAGAGACGGTTGCATTGCCAAAAAAGACTGTTGTGATCGAGGAAAAAACGAAGCTACCGCAAGCGAATGCGGCAAAACCTGCTGATCCGTATCGCGAATCAATAAGCTAAATTAACTACAGGATGCAATTCCAAGTACCACAATTCATTGAAGTAGAGGACCGGATTTTCGGGCCGCTGACGCTGCGGCAGTTCATTTACCTTGCCGGCGGGGCAGGGGCATCGGCTGTCGCCTATATCTACCTTCCTTCAAAGCTTATCGCTATTCCTATCATTCTCATTGTTGTCGCATTCTCGCTTGCGCTCGCATTTTACAAGACGAACGGCAAGGCATTCATCGATGTGGTGCAGGCAGCCTTCTACTATGCCGTGGGCGGCAAGCTCTATATCTGGAAGAAAGTAGACAAGAAGCCCGAGCACAGCCTGACTGCCGAGGTGCAGAAAGCGAAATCCATGGTAAGCGTCCCGAAAATGTCCCAATCGAAGCTGAAAGATCTCACCTGGTCGCTCGACATCAAGGAAAGCCTCAATCCGGTCACCCGCGAGAACAAGTAGCCTTTCGAATCCGGCTGCTTCTCGTGTATAATAATCGAAATGGCAGTTTCAAAAGCAACACAGGACTTTGTGCCGATCAAGGAGATCCGCGACGGTATCGTCATGCTCAAAGACGGCTCGATGCGCGCCATTGTCATGGCATCATCGGTGAACTTTGCCTTGAAGTCGCCCGAGGAGCAGCAGGCGATCATTATGCAGTTTCAAAGCTTTCTGAACGCGCTTGATTTCTCGATACAGGTATCCGTGCAGTCTCGCCAGCTCGACATACGCCCATATATTTCCATGCTTGAATCAAGATATAAAGACGAGCTCGGCGACCTGATGAAGATACAGATCCGCGAATATATCCAGTTCGTCAAGAATTTCGTCAGTCAGACGAATATCATGACGAAGACATTTTTCGTCGTCATCCCGTTCTCGCCGGCAGTCATCAGCACGCAGGATAATCCGCTCGCGACGATCATGCAGAAGCAGAAGGGAACGACAGTGAAAGCATCGGATCATTTCGAGGAAAACCGCACGCAGCTCGAACAGCGCATCAGTTCTGTTTCCCAGGGCCTCACCCGCTGCGGGATCCGGAGCGTGCAGCTCGGCACTGAAGAGATTGTCGAGCTCTTCTACAAGACCTTCAACCCAGGCGACATGGAAAAGCCGATCATGCCGGCATAACAATCACCATCATGAGCTTTCTTACCGACATATTCAAAAAGAAAGAAAAGCAGGAGCAGCTGACGTCGTTCCTGCCACAGGAGATCTATGAATCCGGTGTTTTGGAATTGCAGGATATTATCGCGCCATCCGCGCTCAAAATTTCCCCGAAAGAATTATCTCTTGGCGAAAAAATCGTGCGTACCTTTTTCGTCATCTCATATCCACGCTTTTTGTCTGAGAGCTGGTTCTCGCCGATCATCAATCTCGACAAGGTATTCAATATTTCTGTATTCATCCATCCGATCGACACAGCAAAGATCCTACGCCAATTCCAGAAAAAAGTAGCCGAGGTGCAGAGCCAGATCAATGCTCGCGAGAAAAAGGGCTTGGTGCGCGACCCAATGCTCGATACGGCATATCAGGATCTCGAGGGGCTGCGCGATAATCTCCAGCAAGCGCAAGAAAAGCTCTTTGATATCGGCCTCTATATCACGCTCTACGGCGACAGCGAGGATGAGCTTGATAAGGTGGAAGCGGAGGTGAAATCCATTCTCGAATCCCGCCTTATTTATATCAAGCCGGCTCTCTTCCAGCAGGAGCAGGGCTTCAAGAGCGTGCTGCCGATTGCAACTGATCTCCTCGAGGTACATTCGAAGCTCAATTCATCGCCGCTTTCCTCCATTTTCCCATTCGTATCATTCGACCTGACCTCCGACAAAGGCATTCTCTACGGCATCAATCGCCACAATGCATCCCTCGTGCTCTTTGACCGCTTCTCGCTTGAAAACTACAATTCGATTACCTTCGCAAAATCCGGTTCGGGCAAATCCTACTGCACAAAGCTCGAGATCCTGCGCAGTCTCATGTTTGATACCGATGTCATCGTCATCGACCCGGAAAAGGAATATGAATTCCTCGCTGAAGCAACCGGCGGCAAATCATTCGCGATCTCTCTCAATTCCTCAAGCCATATCAACCCGTTCGATTTGCCGGCACCAAAAGAAGATGAGTCATCCGCGGATGTCCTGCGCAGCAATATCATCAATCTCGTCGGCCTCTTCCGCATCATGCTCGGCGGACTGACTGCGGAGGAAGATGCGATCATCGACCGCGCGATTTCCGAAACGTATGCGCTCAAAGACATCACGCCGGATTCTGATTTCAGCAATATCGAGCCGCCGCTTCTTTCCGACTTCGAGCTCGTGCTCTCCGGCATGAAAGGCGCAGAGGGAATCGTGCAGAAGCTTTCGAAATACACCCGCGGCACCTGGGCCGGGTTCCTGAACAAGCCAACAAATATCAATATCAATTACAAATTCATCGTCTTCTCCATCCGCGATATGGAAGACGAGCTCAAGCCGGTGGCCATGTACCTGATCACGCACTATATCTGGAATGCCATCCGCCGCGTGACAAAGAAGCGCCTCATGGTCATCGACGAGGCATGGTGGATGATGAAATCCGAAGACACGGCGTCCTTCTTGTATTCACTCGCAAAACGCGGTCGCAAATACTATCTCGGCCTTGCGACCATTACCCAAGACGTCGAAGACTTCCTGAAATCCCCCTACGGCCTGCCGATCGTGACGAACTCGTCCATCCAAATCCTCCTAAAGCAGTCACCGACGGTCGTCGACAATCTTCAGAAGGTATTCAACCTGACAGACGAGGAGAAATATCTCCTTTTGGAATCGGATGTCGGCGAAGGTATATTCTTTGTCGGTCTCAAACATGTGGCCATCAAAATCATCGCCTCCTATACCGAGGACCAGATCATCACCTCCGATCCATCACAGCTTTTGAATATTCAGAAAGCGAAGGAGGAGCTGAAAATGACCCAGGGTCTCTAGGCACCTTCTCTGTGGCTCTTTTGTGCACAGCAAGGAGCATTCATGGTATAATAAGCCTGAAATGAGGACTGTTTTTCAAAGCATGATGGCATTGTTTCTCGTTGTTTTGCTGTTTTCTGCAACCGAAAACGCTGTGCAAGCCCAGACGGCGTCTATTTTCGACAGCGAGCTTATCGGCCTCTCCATTACCTACAGCCCGACAAGCCCGAAAGCGGGCGATACGGTCGATTTGTCATTGTCGGCATATTCCGGAAATCTGAACACCGCCAAAATCACCTGGTATGTCGACGGCATCGCGAAAAAGGAGGATGTCGGCGCGAAAACATTCGATATCCAGGCGAAAAATAACGGCGAAGCAACCGAGGTACGCGTGACTGCTGAAAGCGCCGATGGCATCGTGAGCGATGCATCGACCGAGATCATTCCTGCAGACCTCGACCTGGTCATCGAACCGCAGTCGTATACGCCGCCGTTTTACAAAGGCAAAGCGCTTTTCGCCAATCAAGGCACCGTGCGCCTCATCGCTCTGCCAAACGTATTTGTCGCCGGTAAAAAGGCAAGCGCAAGCAGCCTGACCTTCCGATGGCAAAAAGATGGCACCTTACTTTCCGACAGTTCCGGCCGCGGCGCAAATACGCTGACGGTTACCGGTGTCGTGCCGATCCGCGATATCAATATCACCGTGAGCGTCTTCGATGATAGCGGCCGCCAAGTGGCCGGTGCATCAAAAATACTCACCACGAATGATCCGAAAGTACTCTTCTACGAGAACAGCCCGCTCTACGGAATCCTCTACAACAAAACCGTGAGCGACAATTACTATCTCGGCGGGCGCGAAGAGCTTGATATCGTCGCCAAGCCATATTTCTTCGATTTCGCAGTGGATGCGGGCAGCGATGCAAGCTACAAATGGTCGGTCAATGGCAATGCGGTACCATCGAGCGGCAAGACAAATGAGCTCTTGCTCAAGCAGACGAGCCCAAACCTGAAAGGTACGGCGACCGTATCTCTCTCTGCGAGCAACCTTGTGCGAATATTCCAATTCGCCGATAATAGCTTTAATGTCGCCTTTGGCATTTAATACCATGAAATTCATCACGACCATATTTGCCTTCGCGATCGCCGGCACAGCATATGCGGCAGACACTACCGTCAAGCCATATCTCTTGGAACCGGGCGCATTCCCTGGCCTCAATACCAGCTCGCCTGATCTCGGATCTTTCCTCGCATCGGTGTTCAATTTCGCCATTGCCGCGGCAGTAGCGCTCACGCTCGTCATGATCATCATCGGTGGCATCGAATATATGACCACCGATGCCTGGGACAAGAAAGAGCATGGTAAGGAGCGCATCTGGGGAGCACTCAAAGGCCTCGGGCTTGCGCTTGTCTCATGGCTCATCCTGTACACCATAAATCCATGCTTGGTCGATTTCTTCGGCGTAAAGGCTGGCGGATGCAAAACGGCAAATACGCTCATCAACCCGCCAGCGCCAGTCCAGACAGGAACAACAAATACCGGCGCGCCCGGACTTGTTGCCGGCACCGGCCAGGATTTAAGCTGCGGCACGACCTCCTATACCTGCCAAGTCTGCCAGGATTGCATCAATCTCGATACGATGGGCGTAGCGCATAAATATCCAGGGCAATCCCTGAATAGCGACCTGGCCAGAAGGCTCGCGAATGCGCTTGCCGGCGTTCCGGCGCAGATTACCGAAGGCTGGCCACCGACGACGGATCACATATCCACCTGCCACCAGAATGGCAGATGCGCTGATGTAAACCTCTTCAACCAAAACCAAGATCCAGCGGCAGTAAAGCAGGTATATGACGCGCTCGTCAGCCAGGGGCTCCAGGTCATTTACGAAGCTGATGCAGGCCACTGCAGCGTCTATACCGCTGCCGGAGTCAATTGTACTGAAGAATACGATCACACCGCGCCGTCATTTCACGTACATATGTAACATGTCCAATCGAAATTCGATCATCGTGCTCGGCCTCATCGTCATTCTCATCATCGGAGGACTCTTTTGGTATTTCAACACTGGCACATCGACGCCGAATACCACGCCGATCACGCAGACAGACAATACTGCATTGCCCTTCGGCAACACCCCTCAAAACAAGCCCTCGAATACCGGCGGGACTGGAGCGACAAGCACGACGGTCGGCACAAGCACTCAGGTCATTCCGGCAAAAATAACCGCAAAGCTGTTCCAGGTATATAAAAATCCGACATCAGGTTCCGTCTTTTTTGTGAACAAGAGCGGACAGGAAGCGCTTCGATTCGTCGATCGTGGCAATGGCAATGTCTATGAATACGTGCCGGCAAGCAATTCTGGCGAATCAGTGCGCATTACGAATACAACCGTGCCGAAGATACAGGAAGCACTCTGGTCTGCGGCAGGCAGTGCGGTACTTTTCCGCTATCTCGACGGTGATACCGACCATATCGCGACATTCGATGCAAAAATCGTCGCGACGAGCACAGGCAGCCTTGGCATGATCACCGGAACATTCCTCGCATCGGATATCCTTCAGGCTGCTGCCAATCCGAAAGGCGACAAGCTGTTTTCATTTTTTGAAAAGAAAGGTGGAGCAGGATCATACGGCGTTCTTTCGAATTTCGATGGCAGCGGCAAGAAGCAAGTGTTCGATTCGCCGGTCGCATTATGGAACGTGTCCTGGCCGAAGGAAAATATCCTTGCCTTCACAACGAAGCCAACCTATAAAGATGATGGATTTCTGTTCTTTTTCAATCCGACGACAAGCTCATTCGATAAAATACTCGGCGGCCTACCAGGGCTTTCAGCGCTTGCGAATCAGGCTACCGACCGTATTGCCTATTCGATGACAAATAATGGCTCGTTCTATCTCGATATATATGATGTCAAAAACAAAGCGACAAAGGATATTCGCATATCGACGCTTGCCGACAAATGCGCCTGGGATCCGACCGACAGCACCGTGCTCTATTGTGCGATTCCGCAAACGATACCAAACGCAAATTATCCGGACAGCTGGTATGACGGCACCGTATCTTTCTCGGACAGCCTGTGGCGAATAAATACCGATGCCGATGAGGCTGAGCGCGTCTACCAGACGAGTGAAAGTGACGGCCGTATCGATGCAATGAACCTCGCCATCAGCCCGTCGGGGCAGTACGTGAGCTTCATAAACAAGAACGATCTGAGTTTCTGGCTCCTCTCACTATAAAACCCGCCGAGAGCGGGTTTTTTCATGGCTTGGCAACGTATCGAATGACGATTCTTCTTTCTTTTCCTTCACCGATTGATTCCGTCTTTATCGACGACTCGCCGGAAAGCATCCCGTGCACGAGCAGCCGCTCGTATGAGGACATGGGTTCCATTTCGACATCCGATTTCGTGTCGCGTGCCCGACCGGCCAAGAGTGCAGCCTTGATTTTCAGCTTTTCCGTCCTTCCTGAACGGTAATCATTCACGTCGATAGAGAAGAGTGGCGCTTCGAGAGCATCTTTCTGCGCGATGCGCTTCACGAGATGCGACAAAGCTTCGAATGTTTCTCCATGATCCCCGATGAGCAGGGGCTGATCCTTTGTTTTGATCACAAACACCGTGTTCTGCGTGATGGGATCAAGCGTCAATTCGACTGCGTCAAAAGATGCCCCGAGAGCGCGAAGCATGCTTTCTATGAGAGCTTTGATAGCATGTGCATCCATAATTATTTTGCTGCAATGGCTGACGCATGCCGCTTGACGTAGATTTCCTGGCCGATAGCGAAGAGGCTCGAGGTGATGAGATAGAGCGATACGACGGCAGGGAAGCTGCGTCCGATAAAGAAAATGACGACCGGCATGAAATATTTCATCTGCATGCTCATGCTGCGGGAAAGCTCGTCGCCGAATGTCGGCGCCGCGCCGGGCGCCAAGGATTTTTTCGGCTGTTTTGGCATGATGACCTGCATCTGGAAAAATTGCGCGATCGCGGCGCCGAGCGCGAATATAATGCTTTTCCCAGCAACACTTGCACCGAACAAGGTGATGTTGATCACGTCCGGTATGCGGGTAAATGAGTAGAGGGCAGTGTGATCGAGATTTGGCAATCCGCTCTTTGAAAAGATCATATAGAGCGCCAAGAGCACCGGAAGCTGGATGAACATGACGAGGATTCCGGCAAATGGATTGATGCCGCGCTCGCGATAGAGCTCCATGGTCTTTTCTGCCTGCAGTTGCTTATTGTCCTTATAGGCAGATTTTAAGGCATTGAGCTCCGGCTCGAGGCGCTTCATCTCGAATTGCGTCCTGACCGCCTTCTGAGACAGGGGGAAGAGAAGTATCTTGATGATGAGGGTAAAGAGTATGACAGCAACCCCGACATTGTGGAATGGGATGATGCTGATAAAAAAGATAAGGCCGTTGTAGAGCGGCGCATAGAAAAAGGTAGTAAAGATATAGTGCATACCCCTCATTCTATACGAAAAACGACGACTGTACAGCGCTATTTTTTCTTCAAAAACCCAATAGTTTCAAGGATATTTCTGATATTTTCTTCAAGGAGACGATAGGAGGCCGATGGTTCCTGCGGTTGGGCGAAAAAGACAATGGTAAAGGAGGGCTGGGATGCCTCTAAAGAAGTATATTTTTCAATAGCGGCACTCATCTGCCGCTTGAGCCGGTGCCTGCCAACCGATGTTTTTTGAGCTTTTTTTGATACTACAACAGCAAAATGGGAGTGTGGGGAGCTCGCGGAAGCATATTTTGCATAGACAAGCCGGCCCGGCGCGGTCCTGCCGTTTTTGATTGTGCTCGTGATATCGATTCGCGATGCTCGGTACTCTTTTTTCAGCATGGTTTCGTATAGTATACCCTGGAAACAAACAAAATATCCGCTTGCGGCGGATATAGTGGGGATTTAGACGGTGAGCTTGGCGCGGCCCTTCTGTCGTCTGCGCTTGATGGTATTTCTGCCATATTTGCTCGAGCTGCGGACCAAAAATCCGTGCGTTTTCGCTCGTTTCCGCTTATTCGGCTTGTATGTGAATGACATGCGGAGAGCATACATCAGAAACAAAAAAATGTAAAGTTCTTTTGCTCGGCATTTCCGGCATAATGAGAGGGTATCGGCGCATGAAATATTCCTTTGTTTCTTATCCACTTTTTGTGCACAGATTGTGAACAAAAAAATTCATTCGCGCCCGAACATCAGCATACTATAATTGAGCGACATGGTTGAACATAAAACATTGTGGAATAACGTCCTCTCGCAGATCGAGCTTGCTATCTCGAAAGCGAATTTCGGCATGTGGTTCAAAGACACCCATATTACCAAGCAGGAAGACGGCGTAGTCTTCGTGGGCGTGCCAAATATCTTCGTGAAAGACTGGCTGTCGAACAAATATCACAAGGATATCATGAAGCAGCTGCGCACCTTTGGAGAAAATATCCGCAATGTCGAATACGTGGTGGCGAAAATCGAGGCGAAAGCACCGGTGAAAGAGGCACCAGTAAATGTAAACGAATTGCCGCTCGCCGATTTCTATGTCAACAAGGAGGACAATCTTAATCCACGCTATACGTTCAAGACATTCGTTGTCGGACCGTTCAACGAGCTCGCGCATGCGGCTTCCCAGGCGATCCTGAAGCGCACCGCAACCTATAATCCGCTCTTTATTTTCGGTTCCACCGGCCATGGCAAGACACATCTGATCCAAGCGCTTGGCAATCAGGTCAAGGAAGACGATCCGTCGAAAAAGATCTATTATATGACCTCGGAGCGCTTTGCGAACGACTATCTCAACTCGCTCAACAGCGGCGAAATCAATATTTTCAAGGAAAAATACAAGAAATACGATGTTTTGATCATTGATGATATCCAGTTCCTTTCCGCAAAGACGAAGACGCAGGAGGAATTCTTTCATCTGTTCAATAGTTTCCATGATGTCGGCAAGCAGCTTATCTTTTCTTCGGACAAGCACCCGAATTTCATCGCCGATCTCGAAGAGCGTATCAAATCCCGCTTCAATGCGGGCATGATTCTCGAGATCCAAAAGCCTGATTTCGAATCCCGCATCCAGATTTTCAGGAAAAAAGCCCTCTTGATGAACCTGGCGCTCTCCGATGAGATGGTGGAATTCCTCGCATCGTCCGTCGAAGGGAATATTCGCGAGCTTGAGGGAATCCTCAACCTCATTCTCTGCCAATCCCAACTGAAAAATAGGGAATTGAATATCAATGAGATCAAAGACTTGATCAAGAACACCTCGAAGCCGAAAAAGAGTCTGTCAGTGAAGGATGTGACGCGTGTTGTATCAGAGTTTTACGGCATTGAAGAATCAAGTATCTTTGAGAAGGGCCGTAAAAAGGAAGTGATTCTGCCCCGACAGGTTATTATGTACCTTCTTCGGGAGGATTTTGGCATCTCATTTCCGTCGATCGGGGATAAGGTAGGTAATAGGGATCATTCAACGGTTATTCACTCCTACGAGAAGATTAAAAATGACTTGAAAAGTAATTCAGAACTCACCCAGGAAATAAGCCACATACGCTCGATGTTGAAATGATTGTGGAAAAGCTTGGGAAAAGATATGGAGAAAATTATACACAATATGTTGAAACTGTATGGATAAAAATGAAACGATGTATTGTAGACATATTGTCCAGTCAGAAAAAGCTTTGAAATTGAAAAATAAACAGGAATAATAAGAATAAAAATAGATTCACATATCAACAAGGATAATAAAAATATTAGTATGAAAATAGAGTGTGTAAAAGAAAAACTCCATATCGCCGTATCAAATGCTGAAAAGATTGTGACTAAGAACAACACTCTTCCAGTACTATCCTGTATTTTGTTTGAAGCAAAAAACAATACCCTTACTATCCAATCAACAAACATAGACCTTGGTTTTGAGGTATCCATCCCAGTAAAGATGAAGGAACAAGGAAAAGTAGCAGTTCCAGCCCATATCATCGGTTCTTTTTTAAACACTATTACCGATGATGAAAGTATCAATCTCGAAACCAATGAACAGACCCTCCATATATCGACAAAAAATCACAAAGCGACCATAAAAACCATCTCATATGATGATTTTCCAACTATACCAACGATCGATGGTGGCGCTACATTCACACTTTCAGCCCAGGATATGCGCAATGGCATCAAATCAGTGCTGTATAGTGCCGCAGTTTCTTCAGTAAAACCTGAATTGGCAAGCGTCTACCTGTATTCGAATGAAGAGTCGATTATTTTCGTCGCAACAGACTCTTTCCGTCTTGCCGAGAAGCGCATACAAACAAAGAAACCGCTGAAAATAAGCGGCATTCTCATTCCATTCAAGAATGCGACGGATATCCTGAAAATCATAGATTCAGTCGCCGGAGATATCACGATTCATACAACAAAAAACCAGATATCATTCGTATTCGCCGAAACATACCTCGTTTCCCGCGTGATCGACGGCACATTTCCCGACTACAAACAGATTCTCCCGAAGGAGGAGAAAACGAAAGTAACTATCCTGAAGCAGGATCTTCTCAGTACACTCAAGATATCGAACATTTTTTCCGACAGTTTCAACCAGATGAATATTGCAGCGATGCCCGGAGCAAAGACCATCGAGGTGAAGACAAAAAATGCCAATGTGGGCGAGAGCACCAATACGATCAGTGCTCGCGTTGAGGGGGAGACAATCGCCGTCAATTTTAACTACCGCTACATTACCGACTCCTTGCAATCCATCGCTTCCGATAGCATCACCCTTTCATTCAATGGCACGACGAAGCCCCTGGTGATTCGCGGTAGCGCGGACTCAAGCTTTACCTACCTGGTCATGCCGATGAACCGATAATATCTGCCATGTTCGACATTGCCGGCTATCTGCAGAAATTCAAGAAATTCTCCGAATCGAGAAATGCAGTACGCATTGTGATTCAAGAAGCACTAGAGAAGGTCTGTGGTGTACAGATCGACCTGTCTTCAATCGATGTGAAAAACGGGATCGCGCGAATCAAAGGGACGCCTGCCCTGAAGAATGAACTCGTTATAAAAAAACAAAAGATACTTGCACAGTTGTCGCAAAAAACATCAGATATCAAAGATATTCAGTGATCAGTGTATTGTTATCGGCACCGTCACGCTGTTTTTATTGTAGAGCGTATCGTATATCGTTACGGTAAACTGATTCGTCCCGTCGATGAGGGTATGTGCGGAAGACGGCATAAAGCTGAAGAAGAAAGGTGCGGTCGCGCTTGAGCCGACGAGCTCATTGTTGAGGTAGAAATTCGCTTTCGCAAGGGGATAGCGGCTCGTCGTCTTGAGCATGACGGTCAGGTTTCCATCTTTCGCATAGGACATGTTTTGTATCGGCGACAGGACAGTAATTTGCGGCTGATTCGCCGCGGTGTGCACGTCGTCTGTTACCGTCGGCTTCATGACGAGCGGCTGTGGGTTTGCCTTCAGCCACTCTTGTATCGGATATTCCCAGAGATTGAACTGTGCATCGTCCGCAGGGTTTGCTGGTGCTGGCCCTGTCGGATCATTTTTATCGACCCAATAGAGGATCGAGTGGATGTTCGGCACCGCCACCTCCTTTTTTGTTTCCGGCGGCGTCATGTCAGTCGCAAGCTTGCCCGAAACAGTGTCGATGAAATAGGTATCATTGCCCTGCCAGATGCCGCGAAGGGCCGGTTTCTCTGTCGGATCGGTTGGCTCGGGCTTCAAGAAAGTTTCTCTGCTTGTAGATGCGAGAGCCTCTGCCATGAGGGAGTGCCAGAGCGGTGCGACGATGAGGCCGGCGACATTCTTGTGCATCGGCGTATTGTCATTGTTGCCGGCCCATGCGCCGACGACCATTTCCGGGGTATAGCCGATGGTCCAAGCATCGCGAGAGTCGTTCGTGGTGCCTGTTTTTGCCGCCACCTGAAAGCCTGGGAACATGAAGACCGAATTCGTGCCGTATTCGGGAGCTTTGGCCACATTGTCGGAAAGCACGTCCGATACAAGCTCGGTAGCGTTTGCGGGGATGATCCGTTCCGGCCTCGCATTGTAGCTTTCGATGGTATTGCCATTTGCATCCTGTATCGACAAGATGCCGGTATAGGGATTACGCACGCCATCATTCGCGAATACGCCGTACGCGCTTGTCATATCGAGGAGCGAAACTTCACCGCCGCCAAGGACAAGTGTCAGGCCGTATTGATTCGGATCGTCAGAGAGGCTGGTCACCCCCATCGATTTTGCCGTATCGAGTGAATCCTTGATGCCGGCAAGATAGAGCAGTTGAATCGATGGGATATTGAGCGATAGGGCGAGCGCAGTGCGCAGCGATACTGGGCCACGGTAAAGGCCGTCGAAGTCCTGCGGCATATAGCAGGCGGTCGAAGATGAAATGATCGCATTCGGATCGATCGGATCCCCTTGCGGCGTGCAGGTCGATTGGAATTCGGTTGGCAGATCAAAAAGAACGGTGTCCGGCGTATAGCCTTTTTCAAAGGCCGTTTCATAGACAAATGGCTTGAAGGTCGAGCCTGGCTGGCGGTGGGCGAGTGCCACATTGAAATTGCCATCGGTCGTGGTCGCGAAATAGTCGCGGGAGCCGACCATAGCGAGGATCTGGCCGGTTTTCGGATCGATAGCCACCGCTGACGCATTCGACATATTGAACTTGTCCTGATTCGCTGCGACGTAATTTTTCACACTTGCTTCCATCTGCGCTTCCAGGCTGTAATCAAGCGTTGTGATGACCTTGTAGCCATTGCCCTGTATTGCATCCTCGCCGTAGGTATCGGCCAAATATTGCCGGATGAATTGCACGAAATGCGGCGCGAGGATGCCGTAAGGCGATTGGGGGAGGAAGCCTACCTGTTCTTTCAGGGCAGCATCATATTCTGCCTGTGTGATGAGCTTGTTCTCGAGCATCTTTTGCAAGACGAGATGTGCGCGGGCATCGAGATCCTGCTTGTGCTGGCCGTATGGCGAATAATATGTCGGCGCTTTCGGGATGGCTGCGATATATGCCGCCTGCGCGAGCGTCACATGCGCGGAGCTCGTGCCGAAGAATGTCTCGCTTGCTTCCTCGACACCGTAAATATTGCCGCCGTACGGATTTTCATTCAGATAAATCGACAGGATCTCGTCTTTGCTCATTACTTTCTCGAGCTTGATGGAGAGGAACCATTCCTTCAGCTTGCGCGATATTTTCTTTTCGCTTGTTAGCAACGAATTCTTGATTACCTGCTGGGTGATGGTCGAGCCTCCCTGGCTGAAGCTGCCGGACAAGAAATTGGCGAATATGGAACGGATGATCGACGAGATGCGGATGCCGCCATGGGTATAGAATGTCGCGTCCTCGATGGCAACCGTCGCCTTTTTTATATTGTCGGAAATCTGGTCAAACGGCACCACGGTGCGCTTTTCATTCTGGAATACGTCATAGAGAAGCACCGTGCCGGTACGGTCATAGATTTTCGTCGACTGCTCTACTTTTCTTGTTTCGAACGAAGAAAGATCTGGCAGGCGGAAGCTCGCAATCCAGAGGGCAAGTAAGCCGAAAAGCACGAAGATTGCTGCAAAGAAGATATGCAACGTTTCTTTCCGTTTATGCCTGACAAAATGCGCCGTGCGCCTGAGATGTTTTTCGAGCATTTCCGTCAATTATAGCATCATACTCTCGTACGGGCGACAGATGAAAAAAGGTGCATTGTATGCTACATTTGGGCAATGATACAGAGAGGGAGAGAGCAGATCGATGATTTTCTCACGCGCGGCGTCGAGAATATCTTTCCAAGCAAGGAATTTGTAAAAAAGCGCCTCCTATCCGGCGAAAAGCTCCGCGTCTATCTCGGCATCGACCCGACCGGGCCGACCCTTCATTTGGGCCACGCAGTACAGCTCAAGAAAATGAAAGAGCTGCAGGAGCTCGGGCACGAGGTGATCATCCTCATCGGCGATTTTACAGCGCAGATCGGCGATCCGACTGACAAGACAGCGGCACGAAAGCCTTTGACGCATCATGAAGTACTTGCCAATGCCCGCCTCTATAAGGAGCAGGCATCGGTATTCCTTAAATTCGGCTTTGGCGGCGCAAAGATCAAATACAATTCCGTCTGGCTCTCACGCATGCATTTTGCCGATGTGGTCAAGCTTGCATCGAAAATGACCGTGGACCAGATGCTGAAGCGCGACATGTTCGAAAAGCGTCGCGAAGAAGGCAAGCCGACCCATATCCATGAATTCCTCTATCCGCTCATGCAGGGCTATGACAGCGTAGCGCTTGCTGTCGACGGCGAGATCGGCGGTAATGACCAGACCTTCAATATGCTCGCGGGCCGTGATCTCGAGAAAGAGATGCTTGGCAAGGACAAATTCGTCCTCACCACGAAGCTCCTCGAGGATTCTTCCGGCAAGAAGATGGGCAAGACCGATAACAATGCCGTTTCCATGCTCCATGACGAATTTGAAATGTTCGGTAAGGTGATGAGCTGGACAGATGGCATGATCATCCGCGCATTTGAGATCTGCACGTTCGTGCCGATGCAAGAGGTAGCGCAGATTGAGAAAGACCTTGCTGCTGGGGCTAATCCGCGCGATGCCAAGGCCCGTCTTGCCAGGGAAATCGTTACTATCTATCACGGCGCAAAAAAAGCAGCGAAAGCCGAGGAAAATTTTTTCAATACGTTCAAGCGCGGTGGTGTGCCGGAAAATACTGAAGAGGTGAGAGTGCATGCGGGGGCATCGCTTGCAGAGACTTTGCTTAGCGCTCGTATCGTGGAATCAAAAAGCGAATTTCGCCGCCTCATACTCGAAGGGGCCGTATCTGATGCGATCTCCGGAGAAAAAATCACCGATCCGAATTATAAGATCGAGAAAGAAATTACCCTTCGCGTCGGCAAGAAGCGCTTCGTGCATATTATCCTCTAAGCCATGCGCATCATCGCCATCGATCCCGGCTATGAGCGCATGGGCGTCGCCATACTTGAGAAAACCGGCGCGAAAGAATCGCTGATTTTTTCTGAATGCTTCAAAACATCTCCGAAGCTTGCGCATGCAGAGCGGCTGCGCCTTGTCGGCGAGGAAATCACCAGGCTCATTCGTGAGTATGAGGCGGAGGAAATGGCCATCGAGACACTTTTCTTTGAGAAGAATCAAAAGACTGCGATGAAAGTCTCCGAATCCCGCGGTGTCATGCTGTTTGCTGCGGCGTCCGCCGGCATACCGGTCGCGGAATTCACCCCGATGCAGATAAAGGTCGCCGTGACCGGCTACGGCAAAAGCGACAAAAGCCAAGTGACAGAGATGGTCAAGCGGCTCATTCGTATTGATCGGGCCATTCAATATGATGATGAATATGATGCTATCGCCATTGGCCTGACCTGCTTTGCGACGAAAAAATCCGCCTGAAGCGGATTTTTCTTTTAATATTCGTCTGAAGACATGCGGTAATCATCGAGCTCGTCCTCCTCTTCAAGGGACGGGTCATCCTCCGTGCCTTCCCCGGTATTTTCCTCGAATGCATCGAGCACACCGTCAGATATTACGCCGCCTTCTTTCGTCTCTTCTTCCTCTTCGCCTTCCTGCGGCGCTGCTGCCGGCGTTTCCTCGACCTTCTTGTTCTTTTTTTCGTCCTTGGGACTTGGCTTTGCTTTCGGTTTTGGCATAACGCTCATATTTTCCAAAATTGTATGAAAATTGCAAATAGTGGGGATTGTGGATAACGCCTTACTCGGCGTTCGTATAGATATCCTGCACCTCCTCGTTGTTTTCGAGATCATTGATAAGCTTTTCGAGGACGGGTGCATCAGCATCGCTTACGGCAACCATTGTCTTTGGCATCCAGCCTTCGGCTGTTTTCTCGAATGCCCAGGATGCAGAGCCGGAGCTTGCAAGCGATGTACCGTTGTCCGACAGGATATGCTTGATCTCAGCCGCAGCCTTGTTTTTATTCGCAGTCAGCGCTTCAATGATGAGCGCCACGCCGCCCGGACCGTACGCTTCGTACGTGATCTCGTACATTTCCTCGCCGCCTGCGCCCGTCGCTTTC
Source organism: uncultured Candidatus Saccharibacteria bacterium (assembly GCA_964613715.1). GTDB lineage: Bacteria > Patescibacteriota > Minisyncoccia > Phycocordibacterales > GWA1-40-21 > Bog-1340. Next base: position 41,040 of record CAZTJK010000005.1, read on the forward strand.
TTGATCGCGCGGTCGATATTGTCGGCAGGCATGCTCGCTTCTTTTGCCTGTTCTATTGCTGCGCGCAGTCCCGGAGAGGAGAGATTGCCGTTCGCTTTCTTTGCCTCGATCTGGAGCATCTTTGCCAAGCGGCCGAATATCTTGCTCTTTTCAGCATCCGTTTTTGCTTTCAACCGCTTTATTTTCGAGAATTTATTATGTCCTGACATGGGAGGGAATATATCACTATAAGATAAAAAATAAAAGCTTCTTAACCTAGATGCACATATATTTTTTGTTGTCTTATTTTTGAAGCTTCAGCTAATCCTTGTGCAATTTCTTTCAAATGTAGACGGATCATTTCATTAGGTATATGCATCGTGGCGTAACCAGCTTGATGAGAGTAATACCCTCGATTCAAGTCAGCCACAATCTGATGTGGATTAGTAAGGTGTTGGATTCCATCCACTTCAATATTTAATTTTGCTTTTGGAATTGTTAGATCAATACGTTTATGACCGTCATTTAGCTCAACAAGGACTCGTACACCAAGGCGTTCGAGAGCTTCTTTCAATGCTTTCGCCTCTATTGTTGGTGAACGAAAATAATGAATTAAATTTATCATTCTTTCTAGAGCAATTTCCCCGGATTCTTGATATTCAAATGCTTTCGCGCCCGGTCGGTCACCACGCGGCCGCGCGATGTACGCTCGATGAAGCCAAGCTGGAGCAGATACGGCTCGTACACATCTTCAATCGTCGCTTGTTCTTCCGAAAGGGAGGCAGCCATGGTATTCAGGCCGACCGGTCCGCCTGAGAATTTATCCTCAATCATGGAAAGAAGCGCCCGGTCCTCGGCATTGAGCCCCGCTTCGTCAATATTGAGCATGGCAAGCGCTTCATCTACCACCGCTTTCGTGAGCGGCTGCTTCTTAATTTGCGCAAGGTCGCGTGCGCGCTTCAGGAGATAGTTCGCCGTGCGCGGTGTAAAGCGGCTGCGTTTGGCGATTTCTTTCTTTGCCGCCGCATCTATGTCGATGCCGAGTATCTTTGCCGACCGCTCGATGATTTTTTCTATTTCTTCATTCGTATAAAACTCAAGTTTGAATACGCCACCTGAAAAACGGCTGCGCAGCGGGGCGGAGAGCATCGCTACACGTGTCGTTGCCGCGATGAGGGTGAAGGGCGGCAGGTCAAGCTGTATCGTGCGCGCTGATGGGCCTTTGCCAATAATGATGTCGAGCGACCCGGATTCCATAGCAGGGTAGAGCACCTCTTCGATCGTCTTGTTCAGGCGATGGATCTCATCGATGAACAAAATGTCGCCGGGAGAGAGGTTTGTGAGGATCGATGCAAGGTCGCCGACTTTCTCGATGGCCGGGCCGGAGGTTGATTTCAATTGCGCACGGGTTTCTTTGGCAATCAGGTTTGCAAGCGTCGTCTTGCCGAGGCCGGGCGGGCCGTAAAAGAGAAGATGCTCCGGCGGATGCTTGCGCTCCTCGGCAGCTTTCAGGAGGATATGGAGGTTTTCTTTGATATTTTTTTGGCCGATATATTCATTCCAGGATGACGGCCTGAGGGTCTGGTCGAGGAATTTCGTGTCGCCGTTTTTATGGCTCAAATCTTTGCTATTTTCTGGAGAGGAAGTATCGGAAGTGTTTTTTCTTGACATACCATTAATATATGCTACACTGCTCACAGAGCCTTCGCAGGGGCTTTTTATTTCACCCTCTTCGTTTGATTGTCAGTTCTGAATATAAATCTCTAAACAATTACGCTCGCAAGAGTGTACGAGTTTCTTTTCAAGGACATCTTGGTTTATTTCTTCGGAAATACTGCTGAGGTTATCCTTAAAAATTAATTTAACTTTTCACCGCCAGGTTTAAAGTATTGCTTAGAGATTTATGTTTTGAACGACGTCCGTCGGACGCTTCAAACATGTATCTCTTCTGGTATGGTAGCTCGGCCTGCAGGTTTTGCAAGGCCTTTTTATTTTAGGACACACTTAGTCTTCGCTCGCAAGGTCTATCACTTTCGCGAGTTCGTCGAGCGTGCTCACCCCGCGAAGTACTTTCAGTACTCCATCCTGCCGCATGTCAAGAATATTCTGCGATAGTGCGGCTTTTTTAATATCGCGATCGCTC
>CAZTJK010000006.1:0-25426 GCA_964613715.1 uncultured Candidatus Saccharibacteria bacterium
ATGCGCTATTCCCCGCCGTGGTCAATTCGAAAAAATCATCGGACCCGCTCTATCATGCCCGAATCCGCAAACTCTTCGGCGTCCTTTTTCTCGTTTCATGCCTCATTGCCCTCTCCACCACATTCCTCTCGAAGACGATCATTTCGATCATTTTCGGTGGCGGTTTTCTTGCAGCATTCTCGGTGCTGGAAATATATGTATGGAGCAATATCGGCGCTGCGCTCAATCTCTTCGCCCAGCAGCTTCTCGTTGCAGAAAATCTTACCCTTATCACCCTCGGCACGAGCTTCTGCGGCATGGCGACAAATGTGCTCCTGAACATATTCCTCATCCCCCGCTACGGCATGGCCGGCGCTGCCTTCGCGAGCCTGGTATCATATCTCGTGCCATTCCTCACCCTCTTCCTCTTCAAGAAGTCGCGCACGATTGCCTTGAACATTTTGCGGAAGGATGATTAAATGACGGGTATATCATTCATATTCATTCCCATGGCATCATCGCAAAAAACAGCTCTCGTGTGCGGCGCAGGCGGATTCATCGGCAGCCATCTCGTCAAACGGCTGAAGAAAGAAGGTTTCTGGGTGCGCGGCGCTGATATCAAGAAGCCGGAGTTCAGCGAAAGCGCTGCCGATGAATTCGTCGTCGGCGACCTGCGCGACCAGGCACTTTGCCAGAAAATCCTCGATAGGGCATTCGACGAGGTCTATCAGCTTGCCGCAGACATGGGCGGCGCGGGCTATATCTTCACCGGTGAGCATGATGCGAACGTGATGCACAATTCCGCGACCATCAATCTCAATATCGCCCATTACGGACAGAAAGCGGGCATCAAGAAGATATTCTATTCATCCTCTGCCTGCATTTATCCCGCATACAATCAGGAAGATCCGGACAATCCGAATTGTCATGAGGACTCGGCATATCCTGCCGCTCCAGACTCCGAATACGGCTGGGAAAAGCTCTTTAGCGAGCGCCTCTATCTTTCATTCAAGAGAAATTATGGCCTGAATGTCCGTATCGCCCGCTTTCACAATATCTTCGGTCCGGAAGGTACCTGGACCGGCGGCAAGGAAAAAGCGCCGGCAGCCATGTGCAGGAAAGTTGCCGAGAAAAATGACGGTGGCGAGATGGAGCTCTGGGGCGACGGTAAGCAGACTCGGTCATTCCTCTATATCGATGAATGCCTCGAGGGCGTCCGCCGCCTGATGGATTCCGAATTTGCCGGTCCGGTGAATATCGGCTCTGAAGAGATGGTGACGATCAATCAGCTCGCGGAAATGGCGATGGATATCGGCAAGAAAAAGCTCACGATCAAGCATATCCCGGGACCCCTTGGTGTGCGCGGCAGAAATTCCGACAATCGCCTCATCATGTCAAAACTCGAATGGGCACCGTCTGCACCACTCAAAGACGGCCTGACGAAAACGTATCTGTGGATCGAAGGAGAAATCAAGAAGCAGGCGAAAGCAAAGAAATAGCTATCGGGCTTTGCGCCGTATCATATCGATCAGTTCCTCTACCCTGACGCCGTCTGCAAAAGACGGCGTCATTGCTTTCTGCGATCGGCATGCCGCTACAAAACGCAGCGCGAGGCGATGGACGATCTTTACCCGCTCATCCTCCCCCTTCCTGTTTTTGAGCTTCGGGACCGTAATGTGTTTTGTTTTAGCATCTTGAAATGCGGTCAGTGTGAAATGATCTGCAATATCAACCTGATTTTCAAGCGCGAGCGCACCGTTTGTACCGATGAAAAGAACGCTGTGCCGCTGCATGCCCGGCGCATTGCAGGATACATGGATATTGCCTGTCGCGCCGCTTAGAAATACAAGATCGAGATCGATGCCGGTTTCGGCGCCATTCCTGCTTTCTTTTGCGTATGAAAATACTGCCTCGAGTTTCTTGATGCGGCCGGCATAGCGTTCGGCATAATAGAGCACATGTGAAGCATAAAATGCGAGCGCACCGCCTCCTGCCTTGGCATCCGTCTTCCATCCTTTCTTCTTGGTCCTGATATCGAAGCTTTCGAAATCCCATTCGACGGAAAAGTGCTCGAGTCTCCCGTATGCTTTCTGTTTCAAGAGCGACTCGGCCTTCTGCCATTCAGGAATCTCGGGAAAGATAAAGTCCACTGCCGTCGTCACTTTTTTCTTCCGGGCAAGTAGGAGAAGCGCTCTTGCTTCTCGGAGATTCGCGGCAAGTGGCTTTTCGGCAAAGACATGGAGTCCTCGCTTGATCGCTGCTTTTGCAATTTCATATTGGGCGCTTGGTATGACAGCGATCGCGATCGCATCAAGCTCTTCCTGCTCAAGCATGTCTTGCCAATCGGTATAGATATTCTTCAGGCCGATGCTCGCGCAATAGGAAACGAGGCGGTCAGTTTTCTTTCCGCACAAAGCGACAACAGTGCAGCCCTTGATCGAATTGAAAGCCGGCAGCAAGCCGTAGAGACCGAATCCCGAACCGATGATGCCGATGCGCATTTATTTGACGTCCTTGTTCTTCACGATCTGAAAATCAGGAAGCGGCACGATGAAATCTGATTTCAATCCCTTCGCTTTCAGCTGTTGCATGATTGGCTCGGCATAGTGCCAGGCAAAAATAATCACGTAATCTGGCTGCTCGTCAAAGAGGCGCTGGTCTGGCACGATCGGGATATGCTTGCCTGGGAGATACATGCCGAGTTTCAAAGATGCGGGCTGTTCCGTCGTGTATGGCAAGAGCTCGGTATCCACGCCATAGTAATTCAGGAGCGTTGAGGCGCGGCCCGGGCATGATTTGCCAACGATATGCTTGCCCGCTTTTTTGGTCTGAATGAGGAAATCCATGAACTCGATGCGCGCTTTCTTCACCCGGTCGGCGAATTTCGTAAATGTCGCAAGCTTGCCGAGGCCAGATTTCTCCTCGAGCGCAAGCAGGTCGGTCACCGCTTTCGAGACCTTGTGTCCTTTGCCTTTCGTGACATGCACGCGGATATTGCCGCCATAACGGCTGCCACGCTCTACATCGGTCACGGTAAAATCATACTGGTCAAAGAGCGTCACCAGGCCCTTGAGGCAATATGTGCGCAGATGCTCATGGTAAACGGTGTCAAATTGGCCGCCATTCACCACATCGAGGAGATAATGCGTCTCGGAAATGAATACGCCGCCGTCTTTCAAAAGCGTGTAGGCGCCCATGATCACTTCGCCGATCGTCTGCATGTGAGCGAACATGTTCGTCGTGATCATCAAGGATGCCTGACCGTATTTCTTCTTGATCTCTTCTGCAACCGCGATATCGAAGAATTTCTGGATGGTCTCGATGCCAGCCTTGTTCGCATACTCGGCGATATTCGTCGGCTCGACGCCGAGCGTCTTGATCTTCGTGCCCTTGAAGCCGGACAGGAGCGTGCCGTCATTCGAGCCCACATCGATGACGAGGTCTCCCGGCTTGAGATCATATTTCTTGACGAGGCCTTCAGCGATCTTCGTCTGGTATTCGACAAGCTCTTTCGTCACGCCGCTCTTGTACGGATAATTCGGATGATAGACTTCTTTGCCATCAATGCAGTAGTCGATCTGTACATTCGTGCAGTTTTCGCACCAAATCATGCGGAGCGGATAGGTCTTTTCCGGCTGATCGAGCATCTCTTTCGAGAGCAAGGTGTCGCATGGCGGCTGATGGCCAAGATCGAGGATAGTGTGGAGCTTCTTTGAATTGCAGATTTGGCAGGTCGGAATATGGCCGACTTTGACCAGATGATGCGCCGGATAAGTTAATTTCATGAGGTCCAGTATAGCAGAGAAGAACCGTGCGTCAATCGAGATATAGCTTGAAAATTCCTTTGAAATCGTGAAATTTGCATGCTACGATGGAGCGATGAAACCATTGCTCGCTATCTGCATTCCCACCTATAACCGTGCCGATTATCTGCGTACCTGCCTTGAAAGTATTACCAGCCAATTCACGGACAAAAGCATTGCCGAGCAGATGGAAGTGATCATTTCCGACAATGCGAGCACGGACAATACAACCGCAGTTGTAAAAGAATTTCAGATAAAGTTTCCGAATATCAAATACTTCCGGTTCGAAAAGAACCTGGGCGTCGACCGAAATATCCTGAACATTGTCGAGCAGAGTTCTGCCGAGTACTGTCTCCCTATCGGCGACGATGACGCATTCTTCCCTGGAAGTTTTGCGAGCGCGCTCGAGAAAATAAAAAAATACAAAGTCCCCTATTATATGCTCAATAGCTGGGGCTATGACCACGCGCTCAAAAACCCAGTGATGTCGCACCCGGTATTTCTCATGAAAGATGACACGCGATATGCGCATCTCTCGGACTACGTACATACGATCAAGAAATATACAAATCTCGTCGGCGGATTCTGCGGCCTGTCACATATCATCTCCCGCGACGCATGGATGCGGGTGCCAAACAAGGAGCAATGGATCGGGACGAATGCCATTCATTATTTTATTATCCTTTCGGCATTCAAGGACAGCCCGTTCGCATTCCTCGCCGAGCCGCTTATAAAGACCCGCTCATCGAATATCCGCTGGGACGTGTTTCCCGGCCTTGGCAGCATCCATGGTCGCATTGTCTCTACAATCAAGCTCGTCACATTCACCAAGGATCTCTACCATCTGCCGATGTCCAAGCTCCATATCAACCTATATTTTTATACCCGCGAATACTGGTTTACCGGCAAGGAAATCGCCAAACGCTATCTCGCAAAGGCAGGGCTCGGAAAAATCATTGATCTCTATAGAAAACTACGATGAACACTCGAGAGTATTCCATTGGCGTCGTCACCTATCACGCCCGCTTCGCGAACTATTTCATGCCGCTTATCGAGAAGCTCGCGGTCATATTCCCCGACCGGGAAATCATCTGCGTAGTGAACGGCCACCCGGACCGGACGCTGCAGATCAATTATCTCAATTCGGTGACGGCATTCATGAAGCGCTTCCGGAACGTGCGTTATCTGACCTACGACCTCAACCAATCGCTCTCGAAATGCTGGAATCAGCTCGTGATTTTGTCGCAGACGGAAAAAATGCTCATCATGAACGATGACACGCAGGTTTCCGAGCTCTTCCGCACAGAATTCGAGGAAAAGGTCGCTCTCAAGGATTTCTCTACGATGAATACGAGCTGGAGCCATTTCCTTATTTCAAAAAATATCGTGCGGAAAGCCGGCTGGTTCGAAGAGCGGTTGCTCGGCGTCGGCCAAGAAGATCTCGATTACGGCCTACGCATGATCATGAACGGCATTCCGGTCACAAATACGAACGTGCTTGGCCTGAACAATTATGTGATAGACGAAGAAAATCCGGGCTGGCAGGATGTATCGAAAAAGGCGCCGAAATCGAAATATGCGCAGGTGAATCTCGAATTCTTCAAGGCAAAATGGGCGATGCCTGACACCGATCCAACAATGAAGCCGGCAGAGTTCATATATGAAGGCACATGGGGCCATAGCACCGTGCGTTTTGCCCCGAAAATGCAGGACGTGTCTCTTCCCTTTTATGACTTCTCGGTGCTATCGCATAAAAATACGACGAGCGTCAATTTCGCCGCTTACCACGCGAACCGCCTGAACATGGGCATGGAAAAAATATTCTTCGCAGGCGTGCGAGTGCTGAAAACGCTTTTCAAGAAGATAGTATCCTAGCTTTTCCAGGATGGCGGGAGATTCCGCTCGATCTCGATATTGTCAAAATTCTTGCTCTTCTGTGCCCCGTATTTCTTGGCCCAGGTGACCATGCGCTTCACGCCGTCTTTCAAATGCACTTTTGATTCATGCTTTGGGAAAAACTGCTTGATCTTCGAATGATCGGCATAGGCGACTTTCACTTCATTGCGCTCCGGCAAGTGCTCCACGGCGTGGTCCACACCCATCGCCTCCGCGACGTATTGTGCCAGTTCATTCACCGTATATGGCATATCGGCGCCGACATTGAACGTCTCGCCGTAGAGCTCCTCGCGGAATGCCGCTTCGGCAATGATCGGCGCGACATCGGAAATATGGCTGAAGGCGCGCTTCTGCTCGCCGTCGCCGAAAATCGGCAGCTTCTTGCCCTGCATGAGATTATTGATGAAGATGCCGATGACATTGCGGTAGCGGTCGCCGATATTCTGGCGCTCGCCGTAGACATTGTGCGGGCGGAAGATGATGTAGTTGAGGCCGAACATGTCATGCGCGGTCTTCAGGTCAAGCTCGATCGCGTATTTCGAGATGCCGTATGGATCTTCTGGAATCGGCGTCATGTGCTCGGACATTGGCAACTGATTCTTGCCGTAAACGGCGATCGATGAGGTGAAGACGAAGCATTTCACATTGTGCTTGACCGCAGCATTGACGAGATTGATACTGCCGATGAGATTGTTCTCGTAGTTGAACTTGCGGATGAAATGGCTGAGCCCTTCCGCAGCATACGCAGCCAGATGATAGACATGGGAGAACTTGTGCTCGGCAAAAAGCTTCTCGATGAGGGCGAGATCGTTGATTGATCCCTTCACGAAGATAGCGCCTTTGGGCACATTCATTTCGAAGCCGCCGGAAAGATCATCGAGCACGACAACGGTATGTCCTGCTTTCACGAGCTCTTCAGCCACATGCGAGCCAATGAAGCCCGCACCGCCCGTCACAAGAATAGTCTGCGTTTCAGTCATGAGAATGAAAAAATATTAGAGTGAAATAACAGCAAATATCATAGCAATCAGGCGTGGTATGTCAATCAGAAAAAGCGTTGCAATACGGGCATTTTTTGTATATGCTGAGTGAACTGTCATGAGCGCTATCACCTTTGCCATTGTCGCCTACAATGAGGAAAAACGCATTGCCTATGCGGTAAAAAACCTCATCAGATACGGCGAGGTCATCATCCTCGACGGCGGCAGCACCGACCGGACGAAAGAGATCGCAGAACAGCTCGGCGCGAAGTGGTATCTGCGCCCGGAACGCACGAAGCCCTACGTGGAAACGAAAGAAAATTTCGATTTCCTAAAAAATCTCACGAAAAACAAATGGATATACTGGGGCTATGCGGATAACATGTTGCCGAAGCCGCTCCTAGAAAAACTCGCCGAGATTTCAAAGCAGGACACAATAAAAATCGTCTACGCGCCGCTTTGGACGCATCTGTGGGGCGATACGAGGCATTATGTGCAGAAATCCGGCATTCCAGTACTCTTCCATCGCGACTTCATTGACTTCTCACATGCGCGCATTCACAGCATGGGAGATTTTACCGGCAGACCCGATCAGGTCCTCTCGCTGCCGCAAAAAGACGAGTTCGCCGTGAAGCATTTCAGCCTGTACGACGTGCGCAAATTCGTCATGGGCCATCTGCGCTATGCCGAGCTTGAAGCGGATGAGAAATTCGCCAAAGGGAAAAAATTCAGCGTACCGCTCTTGGTTGCTGCGATGCTCCGCTATATGTGGATTTACGGCAAGGAAAGCTGGAAGAACGGATCGCTTGGCGTGATGACCGTGCTCCAATACGCATTCTTCCGCCTCATGGCATATCAAAAGCTTTATGAGCTCGAGCGCGGCATGACCATCGATACCATGGAGAAAAAATACCAGAAGGAAAAAGAGCAGATGCTCAAGGATTTCTCCTAACGCTACCATGCAGATTTCCCCTTTTCAGAACATCATTGGCGCTATACGCAAAAAAACGCCGCTTGCGCTGCGCCATATCATCGGCCCGGTGCTCGCGTACGTGCTCTATATATGGAATGTCTCTATATGGAGAGATCTGGAACGGCTGGAGGTGGTTGGTATTCCCGAAACGGTAGGAAAAGTGAACCGGGAGAATCTCTCAGTCATACGCTTCGGGGATGGCGCGGTATTCCTCATCGACGGCGGCAATACGGCATTCCAGCCCTATCAGAAACAGCTTGCCGAAAAGCTGGAGTCTATCATCCAGGCAAAAGATCCGAGGCTTCTCATTTGCATCCCGGGCGTCTTCGGCAGGCTTGATATGTTCGAGCCATACGCATACTGGTTCAATATGCACCACGTCTATCGCCACGCGCATGAATGGAAAGCGCTAACCAACCCATCACAGATCTATGGCGATACGAATATGACGCGGCCATACCTGGCATACAAGGACAAAAAGCATGCCGGTGCCATCTTCGCGCAGCTCTTCTCAATCTGGGAAGGAAAAGACGTGGTACTCATCGAAGGTGCGAAAAGCCGCCTCGGCGTGGGTAATGACATGTTTGCGAAAACAAAATCGGTAAAACGCATCCTCTGTCCTGCCGAAAATGCCTTCGCCGCATATGATAGAATCAAGCGGGAAGCTGAAAAAAGCGATACAAAAGCGCTCATTCTGATATCGCTCGGGCCAGCAGCAAAAGTGCTCGCGTACGACCTTTTCAAACTCGGCTTCCGGGTACTCGATATCGGCCATATCGATATGGAATACGAGATGTACCTGCAGAAAGCGACCAAGCAGGTGAAAGTGCGCTACAAGTACTTCAATGAGATCCACGAACGTAATCCCGAGGAGTGCACGGACCCGAAATACCTGTCCGAGATAATCGCCACAATAGCGTGAAAACGATAAAGATAAAAATCTGCAGTGACGGCGTCCAGAACCAGTTCTCATTCGCCTTTTTCTTCACGAATATCCTGAAGAAATATTATGATGTCCAGTTTTCGGACGAGCCGGACTATGTCTTTTTCCATGAATCGACGGCTGAACAGCTTAATCCGAAATACGATAAGTGCATCAAGATTTTCTACACCGGTGAGAATGTGCATCCGAATTTCAATCTCTCTGACTATGCCGTCAGCTTCGATTATCTCGATTTCGGCGACCGCCACTATCGTCTACCACTCTATCTCGTTGCGGTCTTTTATACCGATGCGGAAATGAAAAAGGCTGGTGATCTCGACTTCGCAAAACCAGTCCCCTTCACCAAGGCCGATCTCGCGAAAAAAACCGATTTCTGCAGCTTCGTTTATCGCAACTATCTTGCCGAAGACGCGCGCAAGATCATGTTCGACAAGCTCAGCGCCTACAAGCGGGTGGATGCTGGCGGGCCGTACCTCAATAATGTCGGCGGCCCGGTGCCGGACAAATACGATTTCGAGACGAAGAGAAAATTTGCCATCTCATTCGAGAATTCATCCCGTTCCGGCTATACCACCGAAAAGCTCGTCAATTCCCTTGCTGCAAAGACTATCCCGATCTATTACGGCAATCCGGACATCGCCAAGGAATTCAACGAAAAGCGCTTCATCAATTGCCACGCATACAAGGATTTCGATGCAGTGGTCGCGCGCATAAAAGAGATAGACCAGAATGACGATCTGTATTTGAAAATGATTAATGAGCCGGTCACGGTACCAAGCTACGACTTCAAGAAAGTGCGTGCAGATTTCGAAGCATTCCTTCGCAATATCTTCGATCAGCCGCTTGCCTCTGCCCGGCGCTTGCGCATAAACCCAGTGCGGGCAAAGCAGATGCTTGAAAATGAGCGCCTCATCGCCCGCGCTTCCGCCCGCAATGCGCGCATGAAGAAAATCCTCGCCAGCCTCTATCGCCCGTTCAAGAAGCTCGGGTTCCTGGAAAACCTGAAGCAGAAATATTTCCGTAAAAAACTGCTCAAATGACAATCACCATTCTCACCCGCCAAGTTTCTGCCGCAGCTGCGCTCATCGCTCGCCTGCGCAATATCCTGCGCTTCGCGAAGTACGTGATAAAGGGCGGCATTATCGATCTCGATACAATACGCCTCGGCGGGCATACGGCCGTCACGCGCAGCCTCCTTGCTGGCTTGAAAAAAACTGGTGCCGACTTCGTCTATAATCCGATTTCGGAGAGAGCTATAACGGACACTGTTGTTGTTTTGACCGACATGAAAGCATTGAAGCAAGCGATCGAGTGGAAGCGTACAGGAAAAATTAAGAAGCTTCTCGCTGGCCCGAACATGCTCGACCTGCCGTCAAAATACAATCAGGCCCTCTCCGCGAAAGAGATCGATACTATCCTCGTGCCATCCGAATGGGTGAAAAAAGTCTACGAGAAGCTGGACCCGGCGCTTGTCGGCAAGATCGCTATCTGGTATGCCGGCGTAGATGAGCAGTATTGGCAGCCGGCGCACGCGGCAAAAAGCAAGGATGCGCTCGTCTATTGGAAAGATACGACGCCGCGATCATTCTGCCTCGAGGTGGAGCGGATCATTGCAAGCAAGGGCTATGTGGTGCATCGCATCCGCTACGGCCATTACAATAAGAGCAACTTCAAGTCAGCCCTTTCAGAGAGTTTGGTAGCGGTATTTCTGAGCATGACGGAAAGCCAAGGGCTTGCACTGGCAGAAGCTTGGGCGATGGATGTACCGACTTTTGTCTGGAATCCGGAAATGAATCATCCCTATATCCGCGGCGTTGAAGCAAGCGCAGCGCCGTATCTCTCGAAAGAGACTGGTACGACATGGAAAGAGCTTGGCGAGCTTGATGTGCTGCTGTCTGGCACCTTTGACCCAAAGCGCTTCTCCCCGCGCACATGGACGCTCGCCCATATGACCGATGCCCTTTCAGCCCGCATGCTCCTCGATATATGCAATAACAAAAAGACGATATGATGCTTGGCGAACAAAAAAAGATCAGTGGCGCAGAAGCCGTGCTCAAAAGGATTTATAACGCCACGTGGAAAAAGCTCTTTCCATCAGCAACCGAGATCATCGACGCAGTGCTCGTGCGCGAGATGAAAGAATGCTCGACTGTTCTTGACCTCGGCTGCGGCCCCTCTTCTCCGCTCAAGCGCATAAAATCGAGGTTGAAGCCGGGCGTGCACCTTGTCGGCGTCGATGATTTTGAGCCATATCTCGCAAAGGCGCGCGAAGGCAGGATCCACGACGAATATGTCAAAAGCAATATCTTCGCGATCTCCTTTCCCGACAAGAGCTTCGACTGCGCCGTGATGCTTGATGTCATCGAGCATTTTGAAAAGGAAGAGTTCCTGCGCTTTCTGCCGAAACTCGCGAAGATCGCCAAAAAGATCATCGTGCTGACCCCGAATGGCTTTGTCGAACAGAAAGGATACGATGGCAACGAGTACCAGGTGCATAAATCGGGCTGGACAACTGAAGACATGACCAAGCTCGGTTTCAAGGTTTTCGGCGTCTCCGGCCTGAAATGGCTGCGTGGCGAAGAAGCACTGCCGACGGTCCGGCCAGTTGTACTTGGCAATTTTCTGGCAAATCTGAGCGAGCCGCTCGTGGCCTCCCATCCATCAATCGCCTATCATTTGCTCTGCGTAAAAAACAACGAAAAATAATATGCCGAGTCCGAAAGTCTCTATCTGCATGCCGACCTACAATCAGCCTGATTATTTCCGGCATGTGCTCGATTCGATCGCAAGGCAGGATTTCAAGGATTATGAACTCATCGTGAGCGATGACTCGACAAATGACGAGAGCAGCAAAATCGCCGAGGAATACAAGAAAAAGATTCCGAATCTCACCTATATCCACAATGTCCCGTCGAAAAAATCGCCCGGCAGCTGGAATGAAGCGATCAAGCATGCCAAAGGCAAGTACATAAAAGTGCAGCACAGCGATGACTGGTTCTCTTCCCCGCAAGCTCTTGGGAAATTTGTCGCAATGCTCGACCGGCACCCAGAATCTGATTTCGCATTCAGCGCAGCGAATGTCGTCGGCCCGGACAAGAAGCTCAAATTCGTCCATCGCTGCTCCGCGAATGAGCTTGCGAAGCTCCGTCGCTCCCCGACCTATCTTTTCGGCAGGAATATCGTCGGCGCACCAAGCGCGACCATCTATCGCGCATCGGTCGTGCATAAATTCTATGATGCGAACATGAAATGGGTCGTCGATCTCGACCAGTACATCAGCATCCTGAACGACAATCCCCGCTTCGAGTACTCGGATGAGCCGCTTGTCGAGACGACAGATGGCGCCGCGCATCAGAGCATCCATGAGAGTGTCGGCCTTGCCAAAGTCGAGCTCTACGAATGGCTGCTCCTCTACACGAAAATCCGCACAAGCGGCCGGCCGATGCCCTATCGCCGCTTCATGGATCTCTATGTCTTCTTTATCATGTACCGCTGCCGGATCACGAGTATGCAGCAGCTTGAAGGCATTGCTATCGCGCCAGAGGAAAAACGGCTCGTGGAGCGCCTCTTGCATTGGCGCCATTTCTATATAGTATTTAAGCTGCGTAGATACCTCCGGGTGCTCGCAAGCAGATTCGCATGAAAAAGACTAAAGTCCTCATTACTGGCGTAGCCGGCCTTCTCGGCTCACATTTCTCGAAATACCTCCTCGACAAAGGGTACGACATTGCCGGCATCGACAATCTTTCCGGCGGTTATAAAGACTTCGTAGACAAGCGCATGATCAGAGCGAAGAAATTCCATGTCGTCGATCTTGATGACCTGAAAGCTGTCGACAAGATTTTCCGCGCCTATCGCCCAGACTATGTCTATCATTTCGCCGCGTACGCCGCTGAAGGCCTTTCGCCATTCATCCGCAATTTCAATTATGTCAACAATATCCTCTCGTCGGTGAACGTGATCAACTGCTGCATCAAATACGATGTGAAGAAGATCATTTTCACCTCCTCCATGGCAGTGTACGGCCATGGCGTGCCGCCGTTTCAGGAGCATTTCCTGCCGAAGCCGGCAGATCCCTACGGCATCGCAAAATACGCGATCGAGATGGACCTCAAGCAGGCATACGAGCAATTCGGCCTCAAATACACGATCGTCCGCCCCCACAATGTGGTCGGCATCCATCAGAATATCTGGGACAAATATCGCAATGTCATCGGCATTTGGATCAGGCGCACGCTCGATGGCGAGCCGATACTCATTTACGGCGACGGCAAGCAGACCCGCGCATTTTCCGATATCAAACATTATATGGACCCATTCGAGAAGCTCATGGCAAAGCATCATGACCATATCTTCAATATCGGCGCCGACAAGGAATACCGGCTGAAGGATATCGCCAAGCTTATCGTCAAGATCGGCACCGAGTTCGGCTACCAGCCCTCAATCACGCATGCGGAAAAGCGCCGCGAAGTAAAGCATGCCTTTTCCGATCATCGCAAAGCTAAGAAAATGCTCGCCTTCAAGGATGAGACAGATATCGAGGAGACGATCCGCGACATGTTCGCTTGGGCGATCAAACAACCGAAGCGCACGGTCAAATTCATGGAATACGAGATCGACAAGAATATCTATAGCTTCTGGAAGAAGAAATAATATGCGGAAACTCGCCAAGAAAATCATACGCTTCCTCCTGTCCCCTTTCGTGCTCTTTGACTATGCCGTGTTCAAAAAAGTGAATGATGGCAGATTCTCGCTCAATTTCTCCGATATCTATCCATGCGTGCGCGACAAGACGCTCACGACCCATTTCGATGCTCATTATATCTATCACACAGCCTGGGCAGCCCGGAAAGTGAAAGAGATTGCTCCCGTATTCCATACCGATATATCATCGAGTCTGTATTTCTCCGGCATCGTCTCGGCATTCGTGCCGGTGCATTTCTATGACTATCGCCCGGCACATCTGACGCTTTCCAATCTCACAAGCGAACATGCCGATCTAACGAAGCTTTCGTTCAAGAACGCGAGCGTGAATTCCCTCTCCTGCATGCACACAGTTGAACATGTCGGCCTCGGCCGCTATGGCGACCAAATCGACGCAAGCGGCGACCTCAAGGCCATCAAAGAGCTTATCCGCGTCCTTGCCAAAGGCGGCTCGCTCCTTTTTGTCGTGCCGGTCGGCACACCGAAAATCGAATTCAATGCACATCGCATCTATTCGTATGAGCAGGTCATGGAATACTTCAAAGGCCTTACGCTCAAGGAGTTCTCGCTCATCACGGATAGTGGCGATTTTCTCGAGGATGCCGATCCGAAGCTCGTGGAAAAGCAGGAATACGGCTGCGGCTGTTTTTGGTTCGTGAAATAATATGCCAGCGGCACAGGATAAAAAATACTTCTATTATCTCGACGCCCTGCGCTGCCTCGCCTTTCTCGCTGTCTTTTACGCGCATACGGGCAACATCTTCTTCGGCGCGACCGTGACGAATGCCTTTCCGCTTAATCTCTGGCATGTTTCGACGGTCTATGGCGGCTATGGGGTAAATTTCTTCTTCGTGCTGTCTGGCTTCCTCATCACGTATCTTTTGGTCAAGGAAAAAGCAGCAAGCGGCCGCATTGCCATCCGCCGGTTTTATATCAAGCGCGTCCTGCGCATCTGGCCGGTCTATTTCGCCAATCTCTTATTCGCAGCATTCATCCTGCCGCTGCTTATTTCGCCGCATACCTATGCGCTCTTTGGCGCTGCGAATCCGCATTTGAACCCGCATACATTCTGGTATTTCGTATTCTTCGCCGGCAATATCGCTCAGGGCCTCGGCATCGGCTTCACCTCGCTTTCGATCGGGGTACTCTGGTCAGTTGGCGTCGAAGAGCAGTTCTATCTTGTCTGGCCATGGATCGTGAAATGGTTCAGCACAAAGCGTCTCATTCTCATGACGCTTGCGCTCATTTCCCTTTCCCTCTTGTACAAATATCTCTTCGGCGATGATCGTATTGGCAATTATTATCTTCCCTGGTCGGTCGGCATGGATCTTGCCTTCGGTGCGCTTCTTGGCATATTCTTCTTCCAGAAAAAATACCGCGAGATCGTACTCGGCGCGCTTGGCGTGATCGGGGCAAGCTGCCTTGTCATTAGTGGCGCATTGCTTTCTGCATATCTCGGCGTGCACGGATCGGGGAATACAATAGAGACCACTCTGGCAAAATCGGAATTTATCGACATCATGCGGCTCCTGAAAACGCCGATGATCGACGCCGTCTTCGCACTCATCATCTTCTTCTTCGCTAGAAAAGCAGCCGCGCTCAATACCGCTGCCAAGCATCCGCTCCTTGCATCCCTGCATATCGGCGTGAAGAGATTTGAACGTCTGCTCGCCTATCTCGGCCGGATTTCCTACGGGCTTTACGCATATCACACGATCTGCCTCATGCTCACGATACAGATTCTCTACGGTGCAGGCTTCCTGACAGCTACGGTTGATCGCCTGCATTTCTTCGCCACGACACTCTTCGCATTCGTCTTTTCAATCGCAATTGCTTCGCTCTCCTATCGCTTCATGGAACAGAAATTCCTGGCGCTCAAGGAAAAAGCCGCGTAGGCATGCTATACTCCATCGTATGCTTTGCGTGAAGATAAAGGCCGGCCTCGGCAATCAGATGTTCCAATACGCCTTCGGACGTGCCCTATCGCTTATCCGCAATGAGCCGCTCCTGCTCGACATATCTCATTACCAGCACCAGTCGGCAGGTGATGCGAAGCGCGAATTCATCATTGACAATTTCAATCTGAAAGCGGCCATTGCTCCTGATGCTATCGGGCAGAAATATAATTCCCGCTGGCGCCTCGTTCTCGGAAAGATCCTGCGTCGCCTGAAAAAGACCGATGATTACAGATTTTACCCGGGGCTCTTGAAATCACGATCGAGCTATTATGAAGGATTCTGGATCAATGAGAAATATTTCGCCGACTATGCCGATATCATCCGTAAGGAATTCTCCCTGAAACAACCATTCGGTCCGGCAGCAGCAAAAGTAGACAAGGCTATTCTCGCTGCAAAAGCAGCTGGCACGGCATCCGTATCGCTTCATATCCGCCGCGGTGATTTTGTTTCAAACCCAAATGCGGCATTCAATGGCGTGCTTGGCGTTCCCTATTATGAAAAAGCTATCAAGGTGCTCACATCGACATACGTCAAACAACCGATCCATATATTCGTCTTTTCCGACGATATTGCTTGGGCAAAAGAGCATCTGAAATTCCCCTATCCGATCGATTTTGTCTCGAGCCCTGATATCAAGGATTATGAGGAGCTTATCCTCATGAGCCGCTGCGCCCACCATATCATCGCCAATTCCACGTTCTCCTGGTGGGGTGCCTGGCTCAATAGCAATCGCGATAAAGTCGTCATTACGACGAAACAATGGCTGAAAGCCCGAAGCACCGACGAGCTCGACATGCCAAAAAGCTGGATCAGAATATAAAACGCCAGAGCGCAAGTGCACGCACGAGGATGCCGCGGAGGCGCATAGCGATATTGTGCATCTTCGTTACCTGGCCAGGATGCAGGCGATACTCCAAAAGCATCTCGGGAATATTATCAGCCGCATGGGCAAAGATGATTCTCGTCCATAATTCATAGTCTTCGATATGCGCAAAAAAGCGCCGGTAGCCGCCAGCCGCCTCGAATACGTCCTTTCTGAACATCACCGATGGGTGAATAAACGGATTATGAAAAAGCGTATAAGTCCGCAGGGTACTTTTCTGCGGTAGATAGGCAAGTTTTCCGATTTTTTTGCCGGCTTCGTCGATTGTCTCCGCAGCGCTGCCGCAAAGCGCGAGCTTGTTCGCTTGCATATAGGCATATTGCTTTGCGATGCGTTCAGGCTTAGCAATATCGTCGGCATCCATACGGGCGATATATATGCCGCGGGCAGCCGCTATGCCTTCATTAAGCGACGCGACAAGGCCTTTGTTTTCTCGTGATATCAGGCAGATACGGCTATCTTTTTTCGCATATGCTTCTATGATGTCGAGACTCCCATCTGTCGATCCGTCATTGACAATGATGAATTCAAAATCGCGATATGTCTGCGAGAGAATGCTTTCAATCGCCTGGCGAAGAAATCGCTCGCTGTTATAGACGGACATGACGACGCTGACATGTGTCATAATTGTTTTTTAGTCTAGCATGAGTCCGAAATACGGCAATCAGCCTTCGATAATTGTGAAATCATCCGCTGAAAGCTCATCAGTAGGAGGCGCTCCCGCATTTTCTGGCCCAGCATGGCGGATAAAAAGAACAGCGCCGGATGTAAGAACAATGAGGCCGATAACGGCAAGTAAATAGAGATCCATCCTTATTCGAGCCCGAGAGCATTCTTCAAGTCATGCTCGGAAATCTCTTTCGGCCCGGCTGATTTTGGCGATTCCTTTTTCTGATGCGGTCCCTCATGCTTTTTCTCTTCGCGCGGCTCGGCAGCTTTTTCTTTTTCCTGCGGTTTTGGCTCCGACGCATTCGTCTTCATGGCTGCAGCAAGCGCGCTGCGCAAATCGGAAAGATTTGCCTGGGTCATGGTCTTGGCTTCTTTGGCATTGGCCTTTTTCTGCTGCACCGGCTTTTGCTCTGAAGAAACCGTTGTTTCTTTTTCCGGGAGTACTGCCTTTTTCGCAAAATCTGCGAGTGGCAGGAAATCGCCGTCTATTTCAGTCTCTATCGGCGGTAATTCTGCTGGCTTGGCTTGGGCGCGCGGCTCCTTTTTCGGCTGCGACTTCACTTCGACAGGTGGCATTACCGGCTTTGCAGAAGATACTGTCACCGCTTTCGCTTCGCCCTTGTACGGTGCAGACGCGCCTTTCGGAAACGCTGGAGCCTTCGGTGCCGGCTTGCTCTCGTCATGCCATTTCCTGATAGAATCCTCGACAGCAAGTTTATGAACGGCAAATTGCTTTCTCGAGCTTTCTACTATTTCCCGCTTATAGGAAATGACCGGTTCTGGGAACGGCGGCAAGGAAGAAGCAGAAAACGGCGGCGAGCTGACTTCGTCGATCATGAGTTTCAGATACATCTGGAATTTGCCGAGGTTTACGAGATCCTCCGCCGTAAACTGCGGCGCGAATTCCTTCTCGAGCACTTCGGCATCATATGCGCCGACGCGGAACGTGATCATGGTGCCGACGTTGCCAAACACGGCCGCACGCACCTCCTCCGACATCTGCTCGACATACTGGTGTGCGATCGTGAGATTAAGCTTGTATTTTCTTGCTTCAGAAAGGATGTCAGCGAATGATTCGTTTGCAAAGGATTGGAATTCGTCGACATAGAGGTAGAAATTCGGAAGCTTCTTCAGCGTCTTGGCATCGGCATCAGCGCGCGACATTGCCGCAAGATAAATCTTCGTAATGAGCATGGAGCCCAAGAGATTGGCGTTCGCCTCGCCCACTCTCCCCTTCGAAAGGTTGATGATGAGGATTTTACGCTCATCCATGAGCTTGCGCAGGTCAATCGATGACTTCGGCTGGCCGATGATATTGCGAATCATGGGATTCGACGTGAATTGGCCGATCTTATTCTGGATAGCCGGCGTTGCCTCGGCGGCGAATTTTTCCGTGTATTTCGCGAATTCGTCGACCCAGAATGCTTTCACCGATGGGTCCTTGATATTGTCCACGACCTTCTTGCGATAGTCCTTGTCCGCGAGCATCTTATTGACGCCAAGCAGCGTTGCACCCGGATATTCGATAAGCGCAAGCAGCGTATTGGAGAGAATGTATTCCATCCTGGCAGACCAGGCATCGACCCAGATTTTCTTGAAAGTCGACATGAGGCCCGAGACGACAAGATGCCGCTTGTCCTCGCCGATATCTTCGAGCACATTGAACGAAATCGGATATTCGATATCAAATGGTGCGAAATAGACAATATCCTTGATGCGCTCTGCTGGCACATAATCGAGCAGGAGCTCGGCTGTTTTACCGTGCGGATCCATGAAGGCCATGCCCTCGCCGTTCTTCAGATCCTGAATAGCCATGTTCTCGAGCAGCGTGGATTTGCCCATGCCGGTCTTACCGATCACATAGACATGCTTCGTGCGGTCCTTTGCCTTGATGCCGAACCTGACCCGCTTGTTGCGCGAATCAGTCTCGCCAAAATAGGTGATTTGTTCAGGATCCATTTGGCACTAGTATACCACGCTTCTTCCGACGCCGGAAGAAGCGTCTCGAGTAAAAGCGAGTTAAAGCGTATCGCCCTGTTTCGGCGTGCTTTCAGCAAACGTTTCAGTCTGCACCGGCTCGGTATGCAGATGGCGCAATACCTCGTGGAGCTCCTTACGGATCAAGGCGGAGAATACAGCGATCACGACGCCGCTTGCAACATAGAGAAAATTCTTCCAGCCGAGCGGAAAGCCGGAAAATGGCACAAGCGCTGTCACGATGCCGAGCATAAATACCGTCGAAATCTTTATCATGCTCGCATCTTACCACAAAAAACCCTGAAACGCACTTAAATAAAAAGGCGCAACCGGTTATCCGATTGCGCCCGCTTCAAACCTTATCCGACAATTCGAGACCAGTGCTCCTTCACGAAAGCCGCATGATACGGCTGCATCCCTTCCGGAACCGCAGAGAAGAACTGGAATTCACGTCCTTCTTCACTGCCACGGAGCATGCCTTCGAAGCGTCTTACGACGAAGACATTGCTGATACTCTGCAGCCACGGCCCGTCATCGTGGTTATCAATGCAGCCGATAAGCTCACGCTTGCCGGCAAAAATGCCGAGCTCGCTACTTCCGATACGATCAATTGCTTGATCAATAGTTTCCTTGTATCTGACCATACCGCCTGGGAGGGCCCACAAACCCTTGAATGGCTCGATGTCCCGCTTGGCCAAGAGCACCGCCCCGTCCTTCACGAGCAGTATATCCACACAGAAACGCGGCACCCGCTGAAAAATAAATTCATATTCTTCGTTCGTCAACCGGCGTTTTTCCGCCGGATCCAGCGCGCTCACAATGATTTTTTTCTCTAACACGAGATGCTCCTTTGTCAGTTTTCATCAAAGATCTTACGTATCATATATTACACTTAAAAAAGTGTATTGTCAAGTATCCTATCTTCCTGAAACCATGACTACGAATTCCCCGCGCACCTTATCCGGGTGTGATGCAAAATATGTGGCAGTTTCTAACGGTGTACCGGAAATGATTTCCTCATACATTTTTGACAGTTCTCGCGCGATGACAATATGCCGCCCCGAAGCATATTTTGTGAGCGATTCGATTGATTTCAAAATGCGATGCGGCGATTCATAAAAGACGACAGTCCGCTCGCTTGCGCCGATTTCCTTGAAAAGCGTCTCGCGACCTTTCTTATGCGGCAAGAATCCGAGAAAGAGAAATTCGGATGCTGGCAGGCCGGAAATCGAGAGCGCGCTCGTGAGCGCTGATGGCCCCGGTATCGCCACGATACTCGCTTCTGGCAATGCTTCCCTGACTTTTGACACGAGGAGTGAGCCAGGATCGGAAATAGTCGGCGTGCCAGCGTCCGAGACGAGCGCAAGATCATTGCCGTCGCGGAGCATCCCGATGATGATATCTATTTTCGACAGCTTGCTCTGGCTGTGATAGCTCATGGTCGGCCTTGCGATGCCGTATT
Source organism: uncultured Candidatus Saccharibacteria bacterium (assembly GCA_964613715.1). GTDB lineage: Bacteria > Patescibacteriota > Minisyncoccia > Phycocordibacterales > GWA1-40-21 > Bog-1340. Next base: position 20,228 of record CAZTJK010000006.1, read on the forward strand.
TTGCAAGCAATGTTTTCGTCACGCGCGTATCCTCACAGAGAATGAGATCGACTTCGCCCAAAATGCGAATGGCGCGGAGCGTCATATCCTCAAGATTCCCTATCGGGGTACCAATGACATAGAGCGTGCTCATACTTGGTGCAATAAAAAAGTATCTCCTACCTTATAAATATCCCCCGCGCCCATGGTGATCAGCACATCGCCTTTTTTCAGATGTTCGGCACAATATGATTCAAGTGCGGAAAAATTTGCGAATAAAAGAGCTTTGGTATCTGGTATTTTTTTCGCCAGGATATCCGAGGAAATGCTCGGATCAGCCGGCTCGCGCGCGGCATAAATCGGAGCAAGAAGCACCGTATCTGCGTCCGAAAAACTTGCCGCAAACTCATCGAGCAGGAGCTTCGTGCGGGAATAGAGATGCGGCTGGAATGCCACGATGATGCGCCGCTGCGGAAAGAGCTCGCGGGCGCCGGCAAGCGTCGCTTTAATTTCCGTCGGATGATGGCCGTAATCGTCATATACCGCTACACCTGATTTCGTTTCACCTTTATATTCAAAACGGCGCCAGGTGCCGGCAAATGCTGCAAGCGATGCTTTCGCTTTTTCTTGATCAATGCCAAGTGCAGAAGCAACAGCAAGCGCGAGTGCAGCATCCTTCTTATTATGCTCGCCTGGAATTTTCAATTGCAAGTTAGCATCGAAAAATGAACCGGCATCGAGTGTACGCGCGGCAATTCCCTTGAGAACCGGCTGCATGACCTCATTATTCGCATCAGCAATAATAAATCCGGTGTTTGGCACCTTTTGTGCAAATGCATGAAATGCTCCCTGGATATCAGGAATATCCTTATAAAAATCCATGTGATCATTGTCGATATTCGTAATGACAGCAATCGTCGGCTCTATCTCAAGAAATGATTTGCGATATTCGCATGCCTCGACGACGATGTATTTGCTCTTCCCTGCTACGAAATTGCTCTGGTGATCTTTGAGGAATGAGCCAACGATGACAGTTGGATCAAACCAAGCATCGAGCAAGATTTTCGCAATCATCGCGGTCGTCGTCGTCTTGCCATGCGTACCGGAAACGGCAATCGTATATTTGTCTTTGGAAATTTCGTGGAGCGATTGCGGATAGGTAATCATCGGCAAGCTGCGCTTTTCTGCTTCGATGAATTCAGGATTGCTCTTGGGGATGGCGATGGTATAGATGACAAGATCGGTATTAGTAGGAATATTCCCTGCTGCATGGCCGATAGAAATGACGGCGCCAGCACCTCGAAGCTCCTCGACGATCATCGAATCCGCCATATCGGAGCCGCTAACCGTCTTGCCCTCAAGCAGGAGCATCTTTGCAACAGCCGAAATACCGATGCCGCCGATGCCGATACAATGTATGTATTTCGCTGTTTTCAGGATATCCGTAGACATAGTTTCGATTGTAGCAGAAAAAATAAAGGCCCGCTCGTTGTCGCGAGTGGGCCTTTGGTGCGGGCCATTCGGCCCAGCATCGGGGGTTTTGACAAACCCCGTCAGGCAAGCACAGGCTGCTTGCCCTGCAAAAGATCGGGATAGCGCTCGAAACAGGGTTCGAGTGCCATGACTTCCCGCATGGCTTCGCTTTTCGCGCGGCCACGGTATTGCGAGATGATGGCTGTGAAATCCGGCTTGCGCTTTTCTTTCTTCGCTTGCCGCATTTCGTCCGCGACCTGTCTGGTCAGCGGGTCGTTCAAATCGACATCAGACGGATGCTTCATGCTGCCTCCTTGTTTTTTAAAGCTGTGATGCACCCGATGCGCTTTCGCCATCAGGGAATTGCCGTGCTTCAGATTCAACCGCTTCGACATGCAAACCGCCTTTCCTATTCCTAAAGAACTGGCTTGAAATATAGCATGTATTCGTAAAAAGTCAACTATTTGGCCTTTCCGCGCATCCCACTCACGATTACCGCAAACTGCTCGCCGCGATCGAATTCATTTTTGAACATGCCGAATGATGCGAATGCCGGCGACAAGAGCACGATACTTCCCTTTTTCGCAACGCGCATGGCTTCTTGCACCGCATCGGCAAGCGACTGCATGACCGGCCCTTTGATGCGGCCAGCAAGCTTTTCCGTGCCCGTCCCAGCAAGCAAAATGGTATACGAAACGTATTTGGGAATCGTCTGCACGAGCTTCGTCATGTCGAGCCCTTTGTCTGCTCCGCCCATGATGAGCACGATCTGCTTGAGGCGTGGTGAGCCGAGCGCAGCAAGGGCAGCGATAGTCGCATCCGGCGTCGTAGCAGTCGTATCATTATAGAATTTCACTCCATCAAGCTCGCGGAGGAATTGCTGTCGGCCTTCGACGCCTGAAAAGCTTTCTAAGGCTTTTTGCATGGTTTTCATATCAACACCGAATATCTCGGCGACCGCGACTGCTTGAGCAATATTCGCGGTATTGTGCGCGCCAAGTAAGTTTGTCTTCCAGCCTTTCGTCTTCCCGAGGTCGGCCACAACAACCGTGCCCGCAAGCGGCACAGAATGGCGAGAAGCGATAATCTGTTCAATATCCGGATTCAAGACAAGCATATCTCCTTTCTTCTGATTGCGGAAAATATTCGCTTTGTCGGCAAAATACTGCTCAACCGCCTTTTCTTCCGAAATGCCGCCCTTCATATAATAATTGAGATGGTCAGAAAGCAGGTTGGTAAATACCGCGATATGCGGGCTGATGCCAGCTTCACCCCAGCCTTGCAGCTGCCAGGAATCGAGTTCGAGCACATAGATATCGCCTTCTTTCGCAGTCAGAAGATACGGCAAGGTGGCCATGCCTTTCACATTGCCGCCAAGATATGCGCTCTTGTCGGCTGTCTTCAAAATATGATGAATGAGGTGTGTCACGGTCGATTTGCCACGCGTACCGGTAATGCCGATGAGCGTGACGCCGCGGACAAGCTCGGCAAACCATGACGAATCCATTTTTATTGGGATGCCGCACTCTTTCGCATGCGCGATATACGGCGAGTCGAGCGGCACGCCGGCAGCCTTGAGGATGAAATCACGATTCTCGAAATCCTCGAAGCGATGCTCCCCGAGCACATATCGGATATTTTTATACTTCGAAAGCACTGCAAGCGTCGGCGCAAGATCTTCCTTCGATTTCAAATCGGTAATGATAAGCTCCGCTCCGCACTCAGCGAGGAATTTCGCATCATTTTCTCCCCGGCCGAGCAGGCCGAGGCCGAGCATGGTTATTCTCTTTCCTTTGAAAAAATTCTTATATGAATTCATACGGTGGGCGCGGAGGGACTCGAACCCTCAATCCTTGCGGAATACGCTTCTGAAGCGTACGTGTATACCAATTCCACCACGCGCCCGGTAACAGCAATACTAGCAGAGTTTGCTATTAAATAAAGATTCATCTAGAATTCAATCTAGAAGCATTCCAGCAAGGAGGATTGTATGCCTATTTCGATGAAGCAATTCCTGAAACGGGTAAAGCGCAGAAAAGCAGGATTTTCCAAACGCGATCGGAAAAAAGCCAGGAAGGAACTGGTCGCGGAAAGACGATTCAGTGATGAGATAGAACAGCATCCGCCATGTGTTCCTCATCGTATCGTACGTCCAGGATGAATCGCTGAGACAAAAACGGAACCGTATCACGGTTCCGTTTTTCTTTGTACGTATAGGAGTCTCACCTTACAGGTGCTGTACACCTTTCGCATCTGTGGCCCACAGCTTTTTCTTCTCGTGAACTCGAAGAAAAGCTGCAGGCCCCGACTCCTCGCTTCGCTCGTCCGTCCCGCACAATGCAAAAGAAAACCGCCTGAAGATCGTAGCGGTTTTCATATGTTTGCACTGTGCGCGCACTAGGAGTCGAACCTAGGACCCCATCAGTATCAGTGATGTGCTCTACCAGCTGAGCTATGCGCGCAGGCACAGCCGACTATAGCAAAAAAAGCCTTCGAATACAAATGAAAAACCCGAGAGCGGAATGTGTGATTCCGTATTCTCGGGCTTCCAGTGGCAGGATGCCAACTAGGGATGAGGGAAGCTCATCACATGGATATGAGTGACAGCAATCGCAACGATAGCGATGCCAGCCGCGATAGCTATGAGAACAGCAAGCATATGCTTGCGGCGCTCCGTCATTCCCCTGCGCTGCTTCCAGTAAAAATATCCGTAATCAAGAATCATACTCATTCTCCTTCAGCGTCGAAATGGTGTTGCAAAGAAGAGTGCTTGCTTTCTCCATCTCCAATTGTACCATCGCTCTAATAAATGTCAAGAAATCAAAAAGCGCCCAGATATGGGCGCTTTTTGGATATTGTGCTTTATTTTGTTCCGTTTCCTAACCTGCTTCAGAGCGCAAGCATCTCCGCGGTCTTTCCCGCTGTATAGCGCAGTGTGAGGACTACGCGCACTTTTCAATGCTCAATTGTGGCATTGAAAACCGACCGATCAGCATCTACTTACAATCATGTAAGCGATAGCGTGTTCGATTTGAAAAATTCCACGACCAGCTTCCGCTAGCCGTGCCTTGTTACGACTTACTCCCTGTCACCAAGCTTACCGTAGACAGCGCAAGCGCTGGTTTCGGGTATTCCTGGCTCCCTTGAGTTGACGGGCGGTGAGTACAAGACTTGAGAACGTATTCACCACAGTATGGCTGACCTGTGATTACTAGCAAATCCAGCTTCATGCAGTCGAGTTGCAGACTGCAATCCGAACTTAGGCGCGCTTTCTTACGATTAGCTCACGATTGCTCGATCGCATCGCGTTGTACGCGCCATTGTATCACGTGTGTAGCCCAGGGTATAAGGGACATGCTGACCTGGCGTCATCCTCGCCTTCCTCCCCCGCACAAACGCGCAACACAAATATTATTTGTGCGCTTGTGCGGGGGCAGTCTCGTCTGACATATATAACAGACAACGAGGGTTGCGTTCGTTACCCCACTTAAGGGAACAATTCAAACCACGAACTGACGACGGCCATGCATCACCTGTCAACTAGTCTTGCGAGGTCCCGACTTTCATCAGGATTTCACGTTGATTTCTAACCTTGGTAAGGTTCTTCGTTTATCGTCGAATTAAACCACATAATCCACTGCTTGTGCAAGTCCCCGTCTATTCCTTTGAGTTTTAGCCTTGCGGCCGTACTTCCCAGGCGGATCTCTTAACGCGTTAGCTGCGTCTCTCAGAGGGTCGATACTCCGA
>CAZTJK010000007.1:0-23669 GCA_964613715.1 uncultured Candidatus Saccharibacteria bacterium
TCATAAAATTAAAAGTATTATTTTTTCCTAGATAACCTTTAATTCTTTTTTCAGTTCTTTGTTTATTCATCCCTAGATGAATTATATATTTATATTTTTTGAGAAACAATTTTTCTATTTTTCACATGAAACATCATAATATGTTACTTAGAAACATATTTTCTAAGACAAAAATAGTATAAAAATGACTTTTTACAAAATATCCTTATTTTACAATCATATTTTTATAAAAGACCTATAAAAATATGATTGTCGTATAGTCTATTAGACTGTCTTTCATTCACATATAAACAGAGTTATCAACAGTTTCACGTGAAAAAAGCCTTATTTTTAAACATATATTGAAATAGCCGATATTATTAATAAAAAACTATGTTCTTATAGTGTCTTTAATGAATTTTGTGCTCCCGGCAGGAATCGAACCTGCATCTCAGCCTTCGGAGGGCTACGTCCTATCCATTGAACTACGGGAGCAGGGGAGAGTGAAACTATAGCATAATTTTTATCGGATTCGGTCCTTACAGGACCAGTAACCCGATTGGCTCGCTTGTTCGCAAGTATGCTCCAAGCTCGGCTCAATCGGGTTTCGAATCCTCCACAAAGCTCTCCCAGAGCTTTTCTCGCGCACAAACTTTGTTTGTGCGCTCGGGAGGATTCGAACCCCCAACGACAGTTCCGAAGACTGTTGTGATATCCGTTTCACCACGAGCGCTTGAGCGCATCATACGTCAAAAATGCCTATAAATCAAAAGCTTTTATTTTCTTAACAAGATTGTGAAGATCCGTTTTTCCCTTTGATATTTCAGCTTTTTATGTATAATGCTCTATGTTTGCGGGTGTAGTTTAATGGTAGAACTAGTCCTTGCCAAGGATTGGGCCCGGGTTCGATTCCCGGCACCCGCACATAATATAATCGGTTGTTCATTCATCTTGTTACACTATGAACGAATACGGTCCAATCCCATATGAGGTTTGGGAAACGTCGGAACAGCTCAAAAAAGCTGGTTTTGAAAGCTATCTGATCGGCGGATGCGTGCGCGATATCCTGCTCGGCATTCTGCCGAAGGACTGGGATATCACGACGAATGCGAAGCCGGAGGATATCATCCGGATTTTTCCAGAAACATTTTACGAGAACGTCTACGGCACGGTAGGCGTGGTTACTGCATCTGCCGACGAATCCGTCAAAGTAATTGAAGTGACACCATACCGTCTCGAGGTAGGATATTCCGACAATCGACGGCCGGATAGCGTGCACTTCAGCCAAAAGCTTGCTGATGACTTGCATCGCAGGGATTTTACGATCAATGCTATCGCGCTTAGCCTCGATCGTCCTGGAAAGAAGGCAGGATGGTACGCGGGATCGCTTATTGATCAGTACGAGGGGCAGAAGGATCTTGAGGACAAGCTGCTCAGGACAGTCGGCGATGCCCATGAGCGTTTCCACGAAGACGGCCTGCGCATCCTGCGCGCGGTACGCATTGCCAATGCGCTTGGCTTCGATATTGACACAAAGACTGAAAAGGCACTGCTTGAAGAATCAAGCCTGCTCGGAAATATTTCCAAGGAACGCATCCGCGACGAATTCACCAAGATGCTTTTGTCCGATACGCCGATGGACGGCATCAAGCTTTGCCATAAGTTTGGATTGCTCGCGTATATTATGCCCGATCTTGAAAAGACGATCAGCATCGAGCAGGGAGGAGCGCATCGCTATGATGTCTGGGAGCATACGTTGCGCACACTCCAGCATGCAGCTGACAAGAAATGGTCGCTCGAGCTGCGCCTGGCATCACTTTTGCACGATATCGGCAAGCCGAAGGCTCGCAGAAAAGGGGAAGCGGGTGGCAAGGAATGGACGTTTTACGGGCATGAAGTCGTCGGTGCGCGCATGGCGGAAAAGATACTAACGGATTTGCGCTATCCGACGAAAATTATCGAAAAGGTGACAAAGCTCGTGCGCATGCATATGTTTTTCTCGGATACGTCGATGATTACGCTGTCTGCCGTGCGCCGCGTGGTGGCGAAGATCGGTAAGGACAATATCTGGGACCTGATGAACTTGCGTGCCTGCGACCGCATTGGCACTGGCCGCCCGAAAGCGGATCCGTATCGTTTGCGCAAATACCATGCGATGATCGATGAGGCGCTGCGCGATCCGATTTCAGTCGGGATGCTGAAAATTGACGGCAAAAAGATCATGGAAGTGACCGGCGAGATTCCGGGTCCAAAGATCGGCTTTGTGTTGCATGCGCTGCTTGAAGAAGTGCTCGATGATCCAAAAAAGAATACCGAGGAATACTTGCATAGCCGGGCGATAGAGCTCATCCGGCTGCCGGAACAGGAGCTTCGCGAAATGGGCGAGGAGGGGAAGAAGAAAAAGGAACTGGAGAATGAGGAAGAGCTCAAAGTGATTCGGAAGAGTCATCGTGTTTCGTAAATGACCTATTGAATGGCCTCCCCGGCCATTTTGTGCTAGTATCTCGCATATTCGGAGTGTGGTGTAACGGTAGCATCCATGCTTTGGGAGCATGTAGTCCGAGTTCAAATCTCGGCACTCCGACAAATGGATAAGAAATTTCAGAGAAGGGTCGAGGATTTCACCTGCGAGCATTGCAGTGGAAAGGTAGAGGGTAATGGCTATACCAATCATTGCCCGAAATGCCTCTGGTCAAAGCATGTCGACGTGAACCCGGGAGATCGGGCGGCAAGTTGCAATGGCATGATGAAGCCGATGCGCATCGAGAGCGAGAAAGGGAAGCAATTCATCGTACAAGTCTGCGGTCGCTGCAGCTTTATGCGCAGGAATGAAGTCCAGAAGCAGGATGATTTTGCGGCAGTCCTTGAAGTAGCGAAACAAGCTGATTTTTGATAGGATGCGTCACAAGCGGGCATAGTTTAGTGGTAAAACAACAGTTTTCCAAACTGTGGTCGGGGGTTCGATTCACCCTGCCCGCACATTTTAAAAACGCCTTCATGGCGTTTTTAAAATGTGCGGGCAAGAAAGCGCTTGAGCGCTTTCGCGGGTGAATCGGAAGCCGCAGCGATGTTTTTGTTTGAGCAGAGCGAAAGGCAAAAACCGCGAGGCGGGGTCGCGAAAAATTTCCGTCAGGAAATTTATTTGTGACCGATTCTTAATTTGCACTCGAAAATCAAAAAATCCCCGGTAAGGGGATTTTTTGATTTTGAAGCTTCAAAACTTCTATTTCACTGCGTCCTTCAGGGCCTTTGCTGCTCTGAATTTCGGCACTTTCATCGCCGGGACCGAGATGGTCTCGCCCGTGCGAGGATTGCGCGCCTGTCGCGCTGCGCGCGACTTCACTGAGAAGATGCCGAGACCGGCGACTGAAACTTCGTTGCCCTTTTTCAAGGAAGCGACGATCGAATCAAATACCGTGTCGACAACCTGCTCTGCCTGTACTTTGGTTCCGTTGAGAACTTTCTGTACGGCTTCCGCCAAAGCTGCTTTATTCATACGTAATGGAATCTTGCGATTCGTCTACTTGTTTCGCGCGAGAGGTCAGCTCGAGCGAATCTTGTAAAATTCGACCCCTTCTGTGCTTTCCTTGTGCTCCTTGCGGAGCTCACAAGAGGCGTGATGACCTTGCCCGTATTATACTGCAAGGGTTTTTTCGCACAACAGTAGGCAAAAAGGCCGGAAAATGTCCGAATAATAAGGCAAAAATAAAAAGCAGCTTACCGATACGCTGCTTTTTATTTTTTTCTGTAGTAATTATCTTGCGTAATCGATCACTCGCGTCTCGCGGAGGACAACGACGCGCACCTCGCCCGGGTATTTGAGCTCGGACTCAATGCGGCTGGCAATGTCCCGTGCGAGCTTCTTGGCATCAAGATCGCTTATCTTATCGGGTGTGACAAAGACGCGGATCTCGCGGCCTGCCTCAAGGGCATAGGATTTCTCGACGCCACCGAATGAATTGGTGATTGCTTCGAGATCTCCTAGGCGCTTGATGTAGTTTTCCACGCTGTCAGAGCGCGCTCCCGGGCGCCCGCCCGAGATACTGTCAGCAACCTTTACAATGATGGATTCGAGCGTCTCATACGGATATTCCTCATGATGGGACTGCATCGCCTTGATAATGTCTTCTGAGACGCCGAATTTTTGGAGGATGCGGCGGCCGATTTCCACGTGCGTGCCAGCCACTTCATGGGTGAGGGCTTTGCCGATATCGTGCACGAGCGCTCCGGTGACAGCAACCTGCACGTTTGCGCCGACTTCTTCGGCGATCATGCGGGCGATATATGCCATCTCGATCGAGTGCTGCAGCACGTTTTGGCCATAGCTTGTCCTGAAATGCAGGCGGCCAAGAATAGCGATGACACGTGGATCGAGATTGACCACGCCGCATTCGTATGCAGCCTGTTCACCTTTCTCCTTGATGATCTTGTTGATGTCTTGCTGTGCTTTCTCCACCACTTTCTCGATCTTTGCCGGCTGAATGCGGCCGTCAGCGAGCAGATTCTCGAGCGCGATGCGCGCGACCTGGCGGCGGATTGGATCAAATGACGATATGGTGATGATGCCCGGTGTGTCATCGACGATGACTTCGACGCCGGTGACGCGCTCAAATGCCTTGATATTCTTGCCTTCCTTGCCGATGATCTTACCTTTCATCTCATCCGATGGGATGGAAAGGATTGTCGTCATGACATCGCTTGCGACCGAGGTGGACAAGCGCTGTATCGAGGTAATGAGGATTTCTTTGGCGACATTCTTGAGCTTTTCCTCGCCGTGCTCCTCAAGCTTTTTCATGCGGCCGAGCAAATCTGCTTCGTACGTGTGCTCAATGGATGCATAGAGGTTTTGTTTTGCCTCGTCTTCTGTCATTTTGGAAATTGCAAGAAGCTCCTGCCCCTTTTTGGCTTCCATCGCATCGACTTTGTCCTTGATCTCACGGATTTCAGCTGCTTTTTTTTTCAAGCCTTCTGACTCCTTGTCGATATCCTGCTGGCGCTGATCGAGCAAACCTTCTTTTTTGATCAGGCGGTCTTCAGTGATCTTAAACTTTTCTTCTTTCTGTCTCGTTTCTTCCTTGATTTCCTGCATGATCTCGACGGATTTTTTTTCCGCATCGATCACGGTTTTCTTGGCCTTTTCTTCTGCCTCGATCATCATCTTCTTGATCTCGAGCTCGATCGAGCCCTTCTTGCCGAGAGAAATGATCAGGCGCAGAAAATAACCAATCGTAATACCGGCGAGACCCGATCCCGCGAGGAATATGATTATTTTTAACGACATGTTCGCGAAAAAGATTTCGCTTTTCTAGCTTTTATACAGCACTATATGTGCGCGGCACAATCTCTATCGTGTCTTGCCGATTCCACCTCCTACTCCGCCGCCGGTATTCGTTGACATATGTTGCGTGAATTAAAATTTCTTAAAAAACGAAAATCTTTCAAAATTAACTTGATTAAAGGGTAACACATGAACAATATCGCAGTTTCCTGCTTCTGTAAAGGAAATAGGGTAGCTCGGAAATACAAAGAAACAGGCCGGTTTTGCGAAGCAAAACCGGCCTGTTTCTTTGTTTAGAGTATCTTGTCCACGATGCCGTATTTTTTAGCCTGGTCAGCATCCATGAAGAAGTCGCGGTCGACGTCTTTTTCGATTTTTGAAAGCGGCTGGCCCGTGTTTTCGGAAAGCATCTTATTGACCAGCGCTTTCTGTTTCAGGATATGCTTCGCGCTGATCTCGATATCCGAGGCCTGGCCTTCTGCACCGCCAAGCGGCTGATGAATCATCACTTCTGCATTCGGGAGGATATACCGCTTGCCTTTTTTGCCGGCCGAGAGAAGGATGGAGGCCATGGATGCCGCCCATCCGACGCATACCGTCGAGACATCGCACTTGATATGGTTCATGGTATCGAGGATAGCAAGGCCCGCAGTGATATAGCCTCCTGGAGAATTGATATACATGCTGATATCCTTTTTTGGATCTTCGGACTGGAGGAACAGGAGCTGCGCGATGACGCTGTTTGCAACCGCGTCGTCGATCGGTCCGGCTAGGAAGATGATGCGCTCCTTCAAGAGGCGCGAGTAAATGTCATAGGCGCGCTCGCCGAACGGGGACTTTTCGATGACGGTTGGAATGAGGTTCATAGCGAGACTATACACCTGAAATTCTTCCGAGGCAAATTTACGCTTTTGCGCTATACTTTCGGCATGAGATTGCACCGATTCTATATCAATCAGGAGCTTGGGAAGGGGGGTGTCGCGCATGTCGAAAACCCTGAGCTCTTGCATCAGTGGCAGAAAGTATTCCGTATGCAGGTTGCCGACCGAGTGATCCTATTCAATGGCAACGGCAAGGAATATGATGGATTTTTCGAGCTGGTCAGCAAGAAAGAAGCGCGCATCGTGATCGAAAACGAGCGCAAGCCTGTTTCTATTCTGAAAACAGAGCTTCATATTTTCCAGTCGGTTATCAAGAAAGACAATTTCGAGCTTGTGGTCGAGAAGTGCACGGAGCTTGGGGCCCGCGCTTTTCATTCGGTCATCGCGGAGCGTAGCGAAAAGAAAGATCTGAATATTGAACGTCTGAAAAAGATCGCGGTCGAGGCTGCGGAGCAATCCGGCAAAGTATTTATTCCGGAAATCTTCGAGCCAACAAACCTCGCAAGCGCTATCGAGAGTTTTGATGGCAAACTATTCGCACTTGATTTTGGAGCGGAAATTTTTTCGAATGTCTTCGAAAAAATTTCCGCACGCCCCATCGGCCTCCTTGTCGGCCCCGAAGGCGGCTGGACTGACGCAGAGCGGGCATTATTCAAAAAACATAAAGTCGAAAGCGTTTCGCTCGGTGCACAAGTGCTTCGCGCGGAGACGGCAGCTATCGCTGCAAGCAGCTTGATACTATTGTCATGATCTATTTTTATTACGGTACGGATAGCGAGAAGGCACGCAAGAAGGCGAAAGCTACGGCGGATTCTCTTATTGTAAAGCGGCCGGATGCTGCGCTTGTGAAAATCGGCGATGAGGATATCCCTGGTGGGAGAATCGAAGAGCTTGCCGCGGGGCAGGGGCTTTTTTCGAACAAATATGTTGTCTATCTGAACAAGGCTTTTGAAAATAAAGAAACCAAAGAACTCATTCTGAAACATATCAAGGAAATCGGAACATCGGAAAACATCTTCATATTTGCGGAAGGGAAGATGGATAAGGCGGGCCTTGCCAAGATTGAGAAAGTAGCGGAAAAAATTGAGGAATTCGCAAAAGCCGACAAGCCGCTCACGAAAAAGGAGAAGCTTGCGGCGATCGGGGAGAAAGTTGATTTTTTTGAGTTCACGGACGCGCTCGGCCGCCGCGACAAGAAAGGCCTGTGGACGCTCTATCAGGATGCACTTCTCGAGCAGGTGCCGTCAGAGGAGATTCACGGCATGTTTTTCTGGCAGGCAAAATCCATGATGCTCGCGACCAAGGTAAAAAGAGCGGAAGAAGCCGGCATGAAGCCGTACCCATTCCAGAAAGCGCGCGAATATGCGAGGAATTACAAAGATGGCGAGCTTGTGGCCATGCTTGATGCACTCGTGACGATGTACCACGAAGCGCATGCGGGAACTATCGATTTCCCAGTCGCACTCGAGAAATTTATTCTCGCATTGTGATCGCTATCAGATCGCGCCGAATACTACGGCGCGCATAGAAACGGAACCGAATGCGATCCCTTCGTTCGAAAAAACTGGTTTCTCATTTTTCTCCTTTGCACCGAGAACATACAAGAGGGGAATGAAATGCTCGGGTGTCGGGTGCGCCATTGCAGCGAACGGATGCTTGGTGAAATGAATCAGGCTTTCCGTGTCATTTTTTACGAGCGCATCTTTTACGAATGTATCGAATTCCTCCGCCCACGGATAGGCATGATGCTCGGGCGCCATCATGCCGAGATTGTGCACGAGATTGCCGCTGCCGATGATAAGCACGCCTTCATCTCGCAGCTTTCTGATCTCACGGCCAATAGTGGCATGCTCGGCAAACGGCAAGTGGATATTTATTGAAAGCTGCACTGTCGGAATATCAGCCTTCGGGTACATCTGCCGAAGTACTGACCAAGTGCCATGATCAAGTCCCCAGGAAGTGTCGAGTGCAACGGGGATGCTTTTAACGAGCGATTGTATTTTTTCCGCAAGCGTACGCGAGCCGGGCGCTTCATATGAAGTGGCATAGAGTTTTTTTGGAAAGCCGTAAAAATCGTAGATCGTGCGCGGCCGCTCCATGACAGTAACCGCAGTGGCACTTGTCGTCCAGTGCGCGCTTATGCAGAGTATGGCTTTTGGCTTGGGAATTCGTGCGGCGATTTCGCGCCAGCTTTTCGTATAGGCATTGTGTTCGATCGCATTCATTGGCGAGCCATGGCCGATGAAGAGCACTGGCATTTTTCCACTCTGCTTCATATAAAAAGTATAACACCGTTTCAGCCTTTGATAGACATTTGGCTAAAAAACTGGTATATTCTGCGATGCAATCATGGTCAGGGATAGTTTTCTTGCCGTCGCAAGAAAACTTCCACGACCCTGCCTCGCTTGCTTTCTCTGCTGAGAAAGCATAGCTCTGGCTCGCGTAAGTCTTTGAGCAATCAAAGCAGTTTGATTGCTCAAAGCTCACGCGCCCATAGCTCAGTTGGTAGAGCAGCTCCCTTTTAAGGAGACGGTCGTAGGTCCGATTCCTACTGGGCGCACCATGCAAATATATGAAAACCGCTTCGATCTGCAGGCGGTTTTCTTTTGCATGGTGCGGGACGGACGAGCGAAGCGAGGAGTCGGGGCCTGCAGCTTTGCTTTGAGCTTATGAGAAGCAAAAGCTGTCGGCCATAAGCGATGGCGAATGAAAAACCCGTGACCATCTGTGCAAATATTATCCACTTCTCCTCATTTCCTTTTTATTTACAGACGATACAATACTATCTAGAAAGGAGTTCTTCTAAAAAACTGCCGAGCCGTCATCGCAATCGGGAGGTAGTGGTCTATGAAATTGAAGCTGAGGGCACGCCATAGGGTGCGCATCAACAACAATCCGATGCTGAGATCCCAGGATAGAAGGGATCTCGAACAAAAAGATCTCGATACATTCCTCAAGGAATGCGTCCAGATCTCGAAAGGAGCAAAAGACGAACAAGAAAGGGGGCACCGTTCGGCAAACATACCGAACAAAAAGCCACTCACCGAGTGGGAAGAACGTAGGCGCAAGCAGAAACTTCGCCGCTGGCGCCGGTTCGAGGCGAAGCGGAAAGCGAAGGAGAAGCAGGAAAAGCAGCAGGCACAGGAGGCACAGCCGCTGCGATTATCCGCCTGAAGCGGAACAAGGAGACAGAGAGAGGAAGTGAGCCCGGGTGGAATATCCCGGGCTTTTGTTTTTTCTGGTGGTATACTAAGGACAGGTCGATTATCATTTTTGTATGCATAGCTATGAATCCAAATAATCAGAACATGTGCAAATGCCCACATCACCGGATGGTGCCGTTCATCATCCTGCTTTTGGGCGTTACCTTCCTTGCCGGCAATCTCGGCTGGGTATCCGCAAGCTTCGTCATGACCGCATGGCCGATCCTCGTCATTGTCGGCGCGCTTACCAAGCTCTGCGGCGGGATGTGCAAGTGCTGCACGCACTAGCGCAATAAAAAATCGCCCGCATGCGGGCGATTTTTTATTGCGCGTATTTTTTAGAGCGCGCTATCGAATGCCCAGGCTCCTGCGCCGGAGAATATGAGCGAGAGCGCAATGACGAGCATCAAAATATAAAATGGGATATTGCGCTTCTCGAGCGTTTCTTCGCGGAACTCAATCACACTTTCACAGAAGAGCGTGACGGCAAATACCATGGCGACTGCTTGCGTGTATGCACCCACGATAAGCATTGCGCCACCAATGATTTCAATGAGCGCAAGTATGGTGACAAAAAGATTCCCCGGGCGGAAGCGCATCAGGTCAAAGAGATCAGCCCATGCTTTGCGCTCGCGGCCGAGCTTCAGATAACCGAGATCGACTGCGATCACGCCGATCACGACACGCAGGGCAAATGGCGCGACGGTGCCATACGTTAGGAGATTCGGAAATGTATTGAGTATCATACCTTTAGTATATCCCATCGGCGGAAAAAGAAAACATATCTGCCGCATTTTCATTTTTCATGTATAGTAGCGTTCATGCATACAGCTGTCATTCTCGACAATATCAGGAGCGTACATAATGTTGGGTCAATATTTCGCACGGCAAATGCGCTTGGCGTGTCTCTGATCTATTGCGCGGGTGTGACGCCGGTACCTAGCGACCGTTTTGGCAAGGCGCGCAGGGATTTTGCGAAAGTTTCGCTTGGGGCCGAGAAAAGCGTTGCTTGGAAGCATGTGCCTGACACTCTTGCCCTGATCCGCACGCTGAAAAAAGAAGGCTATACGATCATCGCCATCGAGCAGGATAAGAAATCCCAAGATATCCGCTCCGTAAAGGCGAGCGGAAAAACAGCCATCGTTTTGGGCACTGAAGTGATGGGCCTTTCATCGCAGCTGCTTCAAGAGGCGGACATCATCGCTGAAATCCCGATGCGTGGCATGAAAGAGTCGCTCAATGTCTCCGTCGCATTCGGCATCGCCGGCTACACCATTTTTAACTCGTAAAATAATCCGCAACAAAGTATCATATGCATATGCTCGATACTATCCTGAAAACGTTTCGCCGGTGTATGCCGAAAAAAATATTCCATTTTTTTCAACCGGCCTACCACTATCTCTTAGCATTCGCGGGTGCGGTGATATACCGCTTTCCCTCGCGCCACATCAAGATCGTCGCGGTGACCGGCACGAAAGGTAAGACCTCGACCGTCGAATGCGTAAACGCGATGCTTGAAGCCGCTGGAAAGAGAACCGCGCTTGCAAGTACGCTGCGCTTTAAGATCGGTGCAAGCTCGAAGCCGAATCTCATGAAGATGACGATGCCGGGACGATTCTTCATGCAGCGGTTTCTCCGTCATGCCGTCGATGCAGGCTGCAACTATGCCGTGATTGAGATTTCGTCCGAGGCCGCCGCACAATACCGCCACAAATTCATCGCGCTTGATACGCTCATCTTCACGAATCTCGAGCCGGAGCATATCGAGTCCCATGGCAGCTATGCAAAGTACGTCGCTGCGAAGCTTTCCATTGCAAAGTCGCTTACGCATTCGCCGAAACCAGATACGACGATCATCGTAAATACCGACAACAAAGAAGCGCCGAAATTTCTCGCAGTGCCGGTCCGGCGGAAGATCTCCTATTCGATGAATGATGTTTCCGATGTCTCCCTTTCCGAATACGGCCTTTCATTTGCATATACAGGAGTCGTCATGCAATCAAAGCTTATCGGGGCGTTCAATATTTACAATCTGCTTGCCGCGATCAAATATGCCGAATCGGAACATATCAGTCTCGCTATAGTACAGAAAGCAATTGCGACGCTTGCGGAAATCAAGGGGCGCGCCGAGCATGTGAGCGTATCCTCTCAACAACCATTCCAGGTGATCGTGGACTATGCGCATACGCCAGATTCACTGACCGCAATCTACAAGGCATTCCCCGAGAAGAATATCATCGGTGTCTTAGGGGCGACCGGTGGCGGCCGCGATCTGTGGAAACGCAAAGAAATGGCCGAGATTGCTGAAAAATATTGCGCAGTGGTGATTCTGACCGATGAGGACCCGTATGATGATGATCCGCAATCAATTGTGGAAAACCTTGCCCAGTATTTTTCGAAAAAGCCGGAAATTATCATGTCCCGCCGCGAAGCGATACGGAAAGCCCTGTCGCTTGCGACGAAAAATCATGTCGTGATCATCACTGGCAAAGGCACGGATCCGTACATCATGCGCGCAAACGGTGCGAAGGAACCATGGAGCGATGCGGGTGTTGCACGGGAGGAACTTTCCAAGATATATGCCTGAACTTCCTGAAGTCGAGACAACCGCGCATATTCTTCATGCGAAAATCAAAGGCCTTCGCATTACGGACGTATGGACGGATTACGGCTCTGTCTTTCATGCTGGCAAGCAGAATATAAAAGACAAGCATTATTTTTTCTATTTCAAGAAACAGGCGATGGGGAAGACGGTGACAAGCGTCTCGCGCCGCGGCAAGAACGTGCTGATTCATGTTTCAGGAAACAAAACAATTCTTGTGCACATGAAGATGACCGGCCACCTTCTCTACGGTCACTATGCATTCGAGCATGGAAAATGGATTCCCCCGAAGGGTACCCCGCTTGCTGATCCGTTCAATGGTTTCATCCATTTGGCATTTGCTTTGTCAAACAAGAATACGCTCGTGCTTTCGGACATGCGGAAATTTGCTAAGGTCTGTGTTTTGAATACGGACACGCTTGCCGAAAGTGATGACCTTGAACATATCGGACCGGAGCCGCTTGGTAGGAATTTCACCTATGGCCTATTCACAGAGCGGCTCGCACTGCGGCCGACGGGAAAGATAAAAAGCGTGCTCATGGATCAGGAAATCATCGCCGGCATTGGCAATATCTATTCGGATGAAGTGCTGTGGCTTTCTGGCATTCATCCGCTTGCACGCGCGGGGAAGATCACCGAAAAAAAGCTGAAAGCGCTCTATAAAAATATTATCCGCATCCTGCAGCAGTCGATCGCGATCGGCGGGGACTCGCTCTCTGATTACCGAAATCCGCTTGGTGAGAAAGGCGGCTATCAGAATATTCACAAGGCCTATCGGCAGACGGGCAAGCCCTGCAAGCGGAAAGGATGCCGCGGCATTATGCAGCGCATGATTGTCGGCGGTCGCAGCGCGCATTTCTGCTCGGTGCATCAGAAGCTCTGATATTGCGTAGCATTCGCAAGTGCGCTATAACAGTCGCACATACTATCATGAGCGAGGATTTCAATGCTTTCATAGGGGTCATCATCCTGATCATGATCGGCACCATGTTCTGGGATTCGTTCAAGCAGGCAGATGTGAAGCCGGTGTCTCTTTCAGAGACGATGCGAAGTTACAATCTGACAGAGTCGCCGATGTATGGCGGCTATCAGAGTGTGACATACGGCGGTCAGGCATCTGTATATTCCTATCGATATTAAATGCAGAAAGGGCGGCTCGCAAAGCGAGCCGCCCTTTCTGATTCCTTTTATTATTTCCCGAGAATTTTCAGCGCCGCTTTCACTCGGTCGCCGGTTTTTGTGACCGTTTTCTCTACTTCCTTCAATGCATCGCGCGCCTCTTTCTGGGAATAGCCGAGTGCTTTGAGCGCTTCGATCGCATCTACTTCATCGCGCAGGCTGATGTCATTACCGTCGCCTGTCACTTTGTCTTTCAGCTCGAGCACGATCTTTTCCGCCACTTTCTTGCCGATGCCAGAGACCTTCACGAGATGCGAGATATCATGTGCCGCTATCGCGCGCTTGAGCGCTGGCACCGAGCTCACATTCAAGACATTGAGCGCGGTCTTCGGGCCGATGCCGGAAATAGCGATGAGCATCTCGAAGAAGCCGAGCTCTTCTTCCGTCTGGAAGCCATAGAGATCAAGCGCATCTTCACGCACAGCCAGGTGTGTGAAAAAAGAAACCGTTTCGCCTTTGTGTGAAACCTCTCTCGTTTCATTCGTAGCGAATACTTTGAATCCGATGCCGCCGATGCTGACGACGAGGAATTTCGCATTCGCATCAGAGACGATGCCTTCGATTTTCGCGATCATGCGCCCAGTATAGCACGGCGGGATTCATTTGCCTGAAATGGGAAACCGTGTTAGTCTTCTCACCACATCAAGGAAAAGCAGTTCGTGTCTCGAGCAGCTTGTCCGACATTAATTCAAATTCAAGAATGCCAATTACATCATCAGCAAAAAAGGCCCTGAGAGTCGCGAAGCGCAAGCAGGCATTCAACGCCGCACGCACGAGCGCCAAGGACACCGTGCTTCGCCAGATTAAGAAGCTCGTGAAGGAGAACAAGGCGAAAGACGCCGAGAAGCTCCTGCCAGAGCTCTATCAGGCAATCGACAAGATGGTCAAGATCAAGTATCTCAGCAAAAATGCAGCTGCCAGATACAAATCAAGAATCACCATCGCGATCAACAAGGCGAAAGGAAAGAAATAAAAAACCGGCGGAAGCCGGTTTTTTATTGGATGAATCTCGGCTACCGCCGCGGGTACTTTTCCACCTCGCTTCGCTCGGTACGGAAAAGTCTTTCGATTCCTACCCGCGCGCAAAGCAGTTTGCGCGCTTGAGAGCACAGCATAAAAAAGACCGGGAGCTCCCGGTCTTTTTTATGCTGTGCTCTCAGTAGGAATCGAACCTACATCACAAGCTCCGCAAGCTTGTGTCCTATCCATTGAACGATGAGAGCAAGGACGGCTTGAATGTAGCACGAAAAAAATGAAAAAGCTAGAATCCGAGGCGTTCCATGATCTTGTGTGCCGCCGGCTCATGCAGCTCTTTTTCCGGCAGATGTTTCAGCAGGAATTCGCGCACGTCGAGATGTTCATGCTCTTCGATTGGAATGATGATAAGGGGCATGAGCCCTTTTTTTGATTTGATGATGATCTTATGATCATTCGGCGTGCTGATATCCACCCAGAACTCGGAGAGTGTTGCGAAGGGATATTGCTCGCTGCCGACGGAAAATCCGCGCCGGTCGATCGTGATATCCACCCATTCCGGCTTTTTGAGCGAAAATGCCATGAGCGTAGAAACGCCAATAACGATGAGGATGGCAAACAGGCCATCTTTCAAGATGAATGCGGTAATGACCGTCGAAAGGGCGATGATGCCGACCGCCCAGTACCAATCGGCGGTTTTTTCAGTCCGCTTGTATTCGAGAGCTTTCCACGCAATCCTGTTTTGCATACTGCGACCAGTATAACAAATATTCCGGCAATGGTATAATGCGCGCATGATACGCACTCGGCTCATTGTGGCGAACTGGAAAATGAATCCGGCAACGCCGGACGAAGCGCACATGATTGCGAAGGATATTCGGAAGCGCGCGCGGTCCTTCGGCCGCTCACGAATCGTCATCTGCCCGCCGTTCCTCTTTCTCGAAGGAGTTTCCCATGCCATAGCTCGAGCACGGAAGATGGCGCTCGGCGCGCAGGATGTGTTTGTCGGTGCCGGCGCAGCGCATACCGGGGAAATCGGTCCGGATATGCTTAAAAAAAGCGGCGCGAAATACGTCATTATCGGACATTCGGAAAAGCGCGCGGCGGGAGACACCGATGATATCGTAAAAACGAAGCTTCTCGGCGCCCTTCTCGCCGGCCTTTCGCCAATACTCTGCATCGGAGAAGCAGTGCGCAATGATCATGGCGATCATTACAAGGAAATCAGGCGAGAGCTGCTTGCCGCGATTGAAAAGCTGCCGAAAAAATTGGCTAAAAAGCTCATCATCGCGTATGAACCCGTCTGGGCTATCGGCAAATCGGAAAAAGATGCCATGCAGCCGGCTGCACTTCGGGAGATGGCGATTTTCATCAGAAAGATCCTGCACGATGTTTTCGGAAAGGCGAATGCGGATAGTGTGCCGATACTCTATGGCGGATCAGTAACGAAAGGAAATGGCGAATCGATTGTGAAAGACGGCAATGTCGACGGACTGCTTGTGGGGCGAGAAAGTCTCCACGCTGAAAGTTTTGCGGATCTTGCTGCGGAAATAGGGAAATAAGAAAAATGCCCGGGCTCGCGAAGCGAGCCCGGGCATTTTTCTTTGCTATACTTCTTTCTATGAAATCATATGCAGTCCGAGCGGACATTCCGGATGCTGTCGATACGGCGCTTCTTTCGCTTGCCCCGATCGTCCGCAAGCTCCTCTTTTATCGTGGTATCAAGACACTTGAAGACGCGCAGAGTTTTTTGCATCCTGTATTTGAGGACAATAATGATCCATTTCTCATATATGGCATGGATAGAGCGGTGAAGCGTGTGCATGATGCCGTGAAAAAGGGAGAGAAAATCGTCATTTATAGCGACTATGATGCCGACGGCATTCCGGGTGCAGTCATTCTCCATGATTTTTTCGCAAAGATCGGCTATGCGAATTTCGAGAATTATATTCCACATCGCGTGCTTGAAGGCTTCGGCTTGAATGTCCCTGCGATCGATGCATTCGCGGCAGATGGCGTGAAGCTCGTCATTACCATCGACTGCGGCACGGCCAATATCAAGGAAGCCGAGCGGCTCAAGCAGCACGGCATTGACCTCATCGTCATCGACCATCATCTGCCGACCATGATCGGCACGACCGAGACTTTGCCAGAAGCGGTCGCGGTCTTGAATCACAAGCAAAGATCTTGCAGCTATCCCGATAAGAATCTTTGCGCCTCGGCGATGTCATTCAAATTCGTCCAGGGATTTTTGCAAAAGCATGGGAAGGAATTTGGCGTTACGCTTGGCTGGGAAAAATGGCTCTTGGACATGGTGGCGCTTGCGACGGTCTCCGACATGGTGCCGCTCGTCGGCGAGAATCGCATTCTTGCGCAATACGGCCTGAAAGTCCTGCGCAAATCGCCGCGGCCAGGACTCCAGACACTTCTCTCCGTCATCAAGGTGAATCAGAAGACCATTACCGAAGACGATATCGGCTTCATGGTGAGCCCGCGCATCAATGCGGCGAGCCGCATGGGCAAGCCGAAAGATGCATTTGCCATGCTCATTGAGCGAGACGAAGCGAAAGCCGGGGCGTATGCGCGGCATTTGAATGAAATAAATGACGAGCGCAAGGGAATCGTGGCGGCGATGGTGAAAGAAATCAAGAAGCATTGGAAGGAAATTGATCCGGAGAAGAAAAGAAAGGTGCTGGTCGCCGGGAATCCCGAATGGCGGCCATCGCTCTTGGGCCTTGTGGCGAACTCGCTCATGGATGAGCATGATGGGCCGGTATTTCTCTGGGGCCGGGCGGAAGGGACGACGCTCAAAGGCTCCTGCCGCACGGACGGCAGCGCAGGCGTGGTAGATATGATGCGGGAAGCGGCAGATTGCTTCGAAGAATATGGCGGGCATGCAGCATCGGGAGGCTTTGCAGTGAAATTCGAAAAGGTGGGCGAACTTGCGGATGCGCTTGAAGCGGCGCATGCGAAGCTGAAAAAAGCGGCAGGGAGCAGGGAAGAAGAGATTGCAGACGCGAAGCTTGTGCTCGACGATATCGATCATACACTCTTCGCACATATTGATGCATGCGCGCCATTTGGCATGGCGAATCCGAAGCCGCTCTTCGTATTGGAACATATTACGCCGTCTGCGGTGAAAATGTTCGGCAAGAAAAAGGAGCATTTAAAAATCGATTTCACGAATGCAAAAGGAAAGACCATTTCTGCAATCGGATTTTTTTCAAAGCCCGATGATTTTGATGTTGAGATCGCGGCAGGCACGCCGCTCACACTGCTTGCGAACCTCGAAAAAAGCTATTTTTTAGGCAAGGAAGAGCTGCGCCTGCGGATCGTTGATATCGTATAAAAATAAAAAAGGCCGTACGTATCGTACGGCCTTTTGCTTACCCGAGCCACAGCCGATATTGCTCGAGTATGGTCTTGACCACCGCATCCGGATGCCCGTTGTATTCGGGAAGCCCGGTGTCGAGGACAAGATCGTATCGCTTCGGGTCGCGGATATCGACATCATACAGCTTCTGGTATGCGGCGACATCGTTTTCTCGCCTGCGGATGATGTCGGTGATAGCCTCGTCGATCGACCGCGAACTTTCGCTCTGCCGGCGCAGCACATTCGTGTCCGCGAATGCCCGCTCTGCCGCGATGCGCGGATCGAGCAGGAGCAAGACGCGGAATGCGACCGGTATCCAGTGGAATGCCAATCGCGAATCGATGACGATCCACTTCTTTTCGCCCTGCCTGCGGACTTCGTCATCGATCTTCTTATCGAGTTCCGGCCCGCGATCGCGGCCTGCAGCCAGGTACTCGGTGATAGACGAGAATCCTGCATCGAGCGCAAGATTCCGTGCAAAGTCTCCGGACGAGAAATGCTCGTAGTGGAGTCTCCGTGCAACCTTCTTTCCTGCCGTGCTCTTGCCGCTGCCATTGTCCCCGCCGATGGTGATGCGCGCTTCCTCGTGCATGGCCTGCCTCCTTGAGAATGGACTGTCTCTTGCGACTATACCCGATCGTGATTCGCGCTGTCAATTGCTTGCGAATAGCTCTCATTTAGGATAGATTGTGCGTACTGGAGAGGTGGCAGAGCGGTTGAATGCACCGGTCTTGAAAACCGGAATGTCCGAAAGGGCATCGCGAGTTCGAATCTCGCCCTCTCCGCAACATAAAAAGATCCGTATTGGCGGATCTTTTTACATGCTTTTTAAAATCTTCCGTATATCCTTGATCGCTTTCGGCATATTCATCTGTCCCATGCCGACCGGGTAATAGGTCGGATACACGGCGAATGTTTTTTCTCCGATTTGCAGATCGTATTTTTTTCCATGATGCTTCGAAACCTGTATCGGCTGCTCGAGCAGGTTCGATGCCACCTGATTGCCGAATGCGATCACGGCTTTCGGTTCTACGAGCGCGATTTCCGCAAGCGTGATATTCCGGCTCTCGCGGAATACCTTGTCCGCCACATGACGCGCGTCAGGCTCTGTGCATCTGGCGAGATTCGTCAGATAAGCACCATTGTTTGCAACTTCTCCGTACAAGGTTTCTGCGAAATCAGGCGTCCAATTATCTGGCGTGAGCCCTTGAATATGTGAGTATGTTTTTCGACCGATGATGCCGAGCTCGCACATCAGCTTCCAGGTATTCTTGAGGCCGAGCCACGGCGCGCGCATGCCGCGCCATGTCGCATGCACACCGAGATTCCGTGCGGTCGGATTCATGAAAAGAAAGAGTACGCGCGGCTTCTTGATACGGCCGGCGCCATAGAGTGCCGTGTAGCGCGTATCACCGTGTTTCCGCTGCAATGCATCTATGCCCGACTGTAATGCAGAAAGTTGCAGTTTTTTCATCGGGCAGTATCAGTTTTCCTACGCTTTCCGCTTTTTGCAGAATTCGAGCATCGCATCATGCATGAACTGTGCGAGGCCAGGACGCATCGCTTCGTATTTTTCGGCAAAGCGCCGATCGTTCACATAGGTTTCGGCAAGGCCCGCATAGATGTGCGGAGTCGGGTCATAGAATGCATTCAGCGATTCATAGTGCTTTGCGATGAGCTCCTGCACATTTGCATTGTCCGGACCGAGATCCATGACATCCGCGATCTTTTTGAGCAGCGCAAGCTGCGCTTCGCGGAGTTCTGCAATTTTCTCAAGCGACATCTTACCAACACGTTCTTCCGATTGCTTGTAGCTTTCAGTATGGCCGTACAGCTTTTTCGCTTCTTCGGCGAATTCGTGTTTCATGGTCATCTATTTATGCGTGCTGCTCGGGCATGCCGGATTCCTTTTTTGCCTTGAAGCGCAAATAGAGAATATAGGCGATTTCAGCGATGCCGGCAGTGTTTAGGAACGCAAGCACGACAAACACCGTGAGATGATTGTTGCGGGCAGCCTTCCAGAGCGCGATGAGCTTCCAGATGCCGGACCAGACGAGAAGTACGATAACCCATGGATTTGCTGCGATCTCTGCAAAAAGCGCGCTATTGATCGTTTGCATATTCATAGCCGTAGTATATCATAGCCGCATGAAATATCTCGGCATCGATTACGGGGAAAAGAATGTCGGCCTTGCGCTTTCGGATGCAGAAGGAAAAATCGCGTTTCCGAAAACCATCCTGAAGAACGGGCCCGATCTGGCGGCTGCGGTCGCGGTATTTTCGGCTGAAAACAAAGCAGAAGCGATTGTAATCGGAGAATCGAAGAATTATCAGGGTGAGGACAACAAGATCAATCCGAAAATCCTCGCATTCAAGCGAGAGATCGGCGCTGCCACGAAGCTGCCAATATTTCTCGAGCCGGAATTCATGACATCCATGCAGGTAGAAAAAACATTCGGCAAAACCGACATGATCGATGCATCCGCAGCGGCGATCATTTTGCAGACATTCCTCGACAAGGAAAAGACCAGGCAGGAAAAGAAAAAGGCTGGAGCAGCAGAAGCCGCGGCCGCAGCGCATATCTCCATCGATGATTTCGCGAAAGTGGAGATGCGGGCAGGGAAAATACTGTCTGCCGAGCCGATCGTAGGCTCGGACAAACTCTTGAAGCTTTCGGTCGATTTTGCCGAAAGTGCGCCGCGGCAGATTCTTTCCGGCATCGCGAAATATTTTCCGGATCCGCAGGCACTTGTCGGCAAGACAGTCGCATTCGTGGCAAATCTCGCGCCAAGAAAAATGATGGGGCTTGATTCGAACGGCATGATCCTTGCCGTGCATTCGGGCGATGCATTCGCGCTCGTCGAGCTGCCAGACTCAATCGCGCCCGGTACGCGAGTAGGCTAATGCTATGCTGCACGATTTTCTCGCATTGCTCGATCCGCTCACGCTCATCAGGACCCTCGGCCTGGCAGGATTGCTTTTTGCCGTCTTTGCCGAGTCTGGCCTCTTCTTCGGCTTTTTTTTCCCGGGCGATTCGCTTCTTTTTGCCGCAGGTGTGCTTGCATCGCAGGGATATTTCGATGTCCGTATCATCGCACCGCTCTGTTTCTTGTGCGCGGTATTCGGCGATTCGGTGGGGTATTGGTTCGGGAAAAAAATCGGCGCGAAGATATTTTCGAAACAGGACTCGCTCTTTTTCAGTACGAAGCATATCGATCGGACGAAAGATTTTTATAATCGGTATGGCAATAAGACCATCTTCCTCGCGCGCTTTGTGCCGATCGTGCGCACCTTTGCGCCGATCCTTGCCGGTGTGGGCGCGATGCAATATCGGCTTTTTCTTTCCTATAATGTGCTCGGCGGATTCGTCTGGTCCTGCGGCGTTCTCTTTCTCGGCTTTTTTCTTGGTCAGACTATTCCGAATATCGACGGCTATCTCTTGCCGATCATCTTGCTTATCATCGCGGCATCGTTTGTGCCGGTATTTCTTGAAATGCTTGTTGTACGGAAGAGGAAGTAATAAAGCCCGGCTGCGAAGCAGCCGGGCTTTTTTCTTTTAGCGCCAGTTTGCTATACTTACAGTAGCTGTATGAAATCGAGCATCCTGAAAAAACTCTTCTATCCGCCGCATTATCTGACCATGACCGTCGCCGGCGTCGATATTCGCAATACCGGCATCAAATATATCGAATTCATCGATCGCAAGGGCCTGATTTATATCAAGAACTCCGGCGAAATACCCCTTGCTCCAGGTATCTTCAAAGATGGCGATATTTTGAACAAGGCTGCGCTCGTCAAAGCGCTTGCCGGTCTGAAGAACAAGATTTCTGCTGATTTCGTGAAGGTGTCGATTCCTGAAGAGAAGACATATCTCTTCGACACACAGATCCCATTCGTGCCGCAGGCGAATGTGCGCGAATCGCTCGAATTCAAGCTCGAGGAAAACGTGCCGCTGAAGGCCGATGAGATTGTGTTCGAGTATGACCTGGTCAGCAGCGAGCCTGATGCGAACAAGATGCTCGTCGTGAATGTCTCCGCGATCCCGAAAAAAGTCATTGCGAGCTTTACCGAAGCGTTTGAGGAAGCGGGGCTCATGCCGCTTTCCTACGAGATGGAGTCAAAGATGATCGGCCGCGCCGTTATGCCCCGCAAAGACCACGAACCGACCATCATCATCCATATCAAGGATGAGTCGACCATGCTTGCGCTTGTCATCGACCGCATGGTGCGCTTCACCTCGACCGTCGCGATCGGAGATCTTGCCATGAAGCAGAGTCTGAAAAAGATCGATCCGTCCTTTGCCGGCAATTTCGATACGCTTTCAAATACCTTGTCGGTGCCGGGCCATGCCGCAAGCACGGACCTGTTCTATTCCATGTTCAATGTCTTTTCGGTCCTCAAGGATGAGATAGAGAAATTCAACAGCTATCTTGTGTCGCACGCAAAGAACAAGCACAATCTCTTGCCGGAAAAAATCAGCCGCATCGTCATTGCGGGTAAGAGCGCGCTTCTGCCGGGCTTTTGCGAGCACCTGAGCCAGAATTTCAATGCAGATGTAGCCCTTGCCGATGTATGGACGAATACATTCGACCTCAATGACTACTTGCCGGCCATCTCGTTTGGCGACTCGCTCAACTTGGCTACGGCGATCGGTCTTGCCATCCCGTATTACCGGACATAATCATGCTGCACTTCCTCCCACAAACGAATCGACATCTAGCTATCGGGGAATACCTCCTCCGCTTCTCCATTTTCTTCCTCTTCTTTGGCTTTTTAGCACTTTTGCTGCTCGTAGCCCTCTTCCTGCCATCTTATTTTTTCGCCGAATACAAGGACCGCACGGAAACAAATCAGCTGTCATTCATCGATACGTCTGCGACCAATAAATCCCAGGACCCGATACAGCTCATCAAGAAGATAAACAGCACGGTTGCCGTGCTCACTGCAGGCGGCACCCGCACTCTTTCCACGAGCGATCTGGTCCAGAAGATCATGAATCTCAAAAACGATGGCATTTCCATCGCGTCCGCCTCGGTGCTCTATCAAAATGGCACGGCGGCAGTGACCATCGGCGGCACTGCGCAGACCCGCGACGAGCTGACCGCATTTTATACAGCCCTCAAGAATGCCGGCGCATTCACGAATGTCACGCTACCGGTTTCCGACCTGATTCCGGAGACGGATGCGTCGTTCTCGATCACGCTCGGGTACCATGATCCAACCGCAAAATAATATGCCGAAGCGCCAAACAAAAATTTTCTGCCTCATATTGCTCGTCCTTGATCTAGGACTCTCTGCGGTTTTCGTGGTGTTTTACGGCATGATGCAAAGCATGGTGGCGCATACGATCGATACTGAAACACGTATCAAGACTGAAATACAAAAAGAGGAATCGCTGTCATTCATGAAGGAGGATATCCAGGCAGCCCAGATATATGAAAGCAAACTCTATAATTATATTGTCGGCAAGGATGACGTGGTCGGGTTCATCAAAATTCTTGAGAACATGGTGCTGACAAGCAATCTCAAATCGCAGGTCGACTCAGTCGTGACAGAAGGAGCGACAAATCTTGCAGCGGTCGGGGCTGAATATATCCATGTGCACATGACCGTGACCGGCGAGTGGAAAAATATCATGTATTTCGCGAATATTCTCGAGCATTACCCGCTTAAAATCGACGTGCGCGGCGTTGCTCTTTCGAAATTTGGCGAATATGTCATCAAAGGGAAGAAAGTGCCGCAATGGTCTGCCGGCTTCGATTTCACCGTTATCAAGCTCAAAGACATGTAATCCTATGAACAAAGTCAATCTTTCATTCGCGCATACGTTTTTCGATCGGATCTTCGGCTCCGATGCCATCATCCGTCCGGAGCGGGATTGGAAAATCTTGCTCGGGCTTCTAGTCGCACTGACGCTCGGTGCATTCGGCTATGACCTGTCCATGTATCACGATGTGGCGAGCGGCGAGATGTACGTGACCGTCGGCAAGAGCGATTTGACGCTCGAGAGCCTCAAGACCGACATGCTGAAAAAGGCCGTCGATGCATTCGAAGCGCGCAAAGCGGCAATGGTGACATTCAAAGTCGAGCCGCTCGTTGACCCGTCGAAATAAGATTGGTATAGTGCGCTCGTCCTTGCCCTCGTAGTTCAATGGATAGAACAGAGCTCTTCTAAGGCTTTGATGTAGGTTCGATTCCT
>CAZTJK010000008.1:0-16337 GCA_964613715.1 uncultured Candidatus Saccharibacteria bacterium
GGAAAGAAGGAAACGCATTCACACAGGGAAGGCCTACGAATAAGCCACCACAAAACCCGACGAACTCGCCAACTGGGACCCCGACTTCGACGCCAACGGATACTGCCACGATGACTGCTACAGCCACCGTGACGAGTACGCCGACGAGAAAGTTTTCTGTCATTATGAACAGCGCAACTGTTGCGCCAGTAAATGTGCAGATAACACTTCGAGGTACCGTAGTGTACAATGGAACTGTCTCAACTGTTCCACAAACACTTGGGCCATTTCCGGTTAATACTGGAGATACCTATCAGGTAGATTTTTACACCTCTGCATATTTGGATGAGGATATCTACTTTGATGGCGTTCAACAGTACGGCTTTCAAGCTGTACCAATGGGAGGACATGCATCAGGATCAGGCACTATCAGCCCATAAGCTGACAACCAAATGGCCGCGATTTTCAGTCGCGGCCATTTTTTCTTTTTATATTTCCTTGATCAAACCGGTATCTTGCTTCACGGTTGTTGTCGCCGTACAGCTTGATGTGTACGTCACTCCCCCTGATGAAACTGTCGAACTAGCAGTAATCGATTTAGAGCCAACGGTCGTATAAATTTTTGCCTCCGAAGTTACGCCATTGGAGTTATGTGCGCTAATGTTCGTACCGCTCCAATCAATTGAAGCACTCGTAATTGATCCAGAAATCCCCGGGAATGAAACGGTCCACGTCATCTTCTTGTTCGCATATGCCCCGCTTGCCGGGCCATTCGTCTGCGATGCGACGCAGGAGGACGACGTTGCAACCGGCACGCCTGCCGATGGCACGCCGACAATATTCGAGACCTGTGAGGCCGTCACCTGCGGGAATTGGGCGATGAGATAATCGGCTGGATAATTGATCAATACATTGCCCGATGGGGTGATAGTCGTTCCATATGGACTGTCTGTCGCAGGATTGCCACTGTAGACAAGCGAGAACTGATTGATAAAATTGCCACTCGAATCGAATTTCTCGACGCGGTCATTTGCATAACCATTGTAATTGTAGCCATCGATCGCATAGACATTGTCGGAAGAATCCACGGCGACTTCACCGATGCCAATACCGAATTGACCGGTTGAGGAGCCGTAAGAACCCATGGAAGAAAGATACGTACCTGATGAGCTGAACTTCTCAATGCGACTTCCGCCCTGATCAGCGACATACACATTGCCGGAGGAGTCGACGGCGATGCCACGAGGGCCATTGCCGCTAAACTGTCCGCTGCCGGAGCCTGAAGAGCCGATCTGCAGCTGATACACGCCGGATGCGTTAAACTTCTCAACGCGATTCAAGTTTGCATCAGTGACATAGACATTGCCGGAAGAATCGACCGCAACGCGGTTTGGTGTGATGAACTGTCCCGTTGAAGATCCGTAAGAACCGAATGAATTCAGGTAGGTGCCTGAAGAATTGAATTTCTGCACACGATAATTACTCATATCAACAACATATATATTGCCAGTTGTATCGACGGCAATACCGATCGGGTTGCTGAATTTTCCAGTGCTTGAGCCAGCGGATCCGAACTGCCACTGATAGACGCCAGAGGAATTGAGGATTTGTACACGGCTATTGCCGGAATCGACAACATAGATATTCCCTCCCGCATCGACTGCAATGTCGCGCATCGCGCTGAACTGCCCATTGCCCGAGCCGGAAGAACTGACAAATTGCCCAGTAGCTGAGCCCACAAGCGGATAGCAGGAAAGCGTGAATGTGGTCGTAGCTGTAATGCCACCGATGGTCTGGCTTGAGCCGGTCGCTGATTTCGATCCCGACCATGAGCCGTTTGCTGGTGAAGCCGATGCGACGCAACTTCCCATGCTTGTCGGAGCCCAGGTCAGCGTTGTCGTGCCGTTATATAACACTGATGAAGTGGAAACGGTAAACGTCATCGCTGGCCCGCCAGTAACAGTAGCTGTCGTGGAATTCTGCACGCTATCGCCAGCAAACTTTTCAACGCGGTTGTTGCCAGTATCGAGAATATAGAGTGCATTGCCAGAACTATTGACCGCAATGCCGGTCGGGTTATTGAACTGTCCATTGCCGGAGCCTGCGGAGCCAAGAGCGGAGTGGTACGTGCCTGCAGTCGTGAACATGCTGATATGATTGTTGGCATCGACGACATACACATTGCCTGATGAGTCGACAGCAATCCCTTTCGGCGAGCTCAGCTGGCTTGAGCCGAATTCAGATACGAATGTGCCAGCAGTGGTAAACTTTTCGACATGGTTATTGTCCTGGTCGATTGCATAGACATAGTTTGCATCGATGGCGAGGCCGCGGATGTTCTGGAATTTGCCATTGCTTGACCCGAAGCCACCGAACTGGGTGACATATGCCCCTGAAGAGTCAAATTTCTCAACACGGAAATTCGCATTATCAGCGACATACACATTGCCGGAGGAGTCAACGGCGATGCCGGTCGGCGCCCCCATTTGGCCATTCCCGCTACCAAAGGTTCCAAACTGCGATACATACGTGCCGGATGAGTTGAATTTCTGGACGCGATTGTTGCCGGCATCTGCTACATATATATTGCCGGAGGAGTCGACAGCGACCCCGTACGGACTGCTGAATTTGCCGCTCGAAGTGCCTGCGGAGCCGAACTGCATGAGATAATTGCCGTTCAAGTCGAATTTCTCGATGCGATTGTTGCCACTGTCGGTTATATAGACATTGCCGGAAGAATCAACACTTGAGCCATAGTATGGATTGCTGAACTGTCCATTGCCGGAGCCCGAGGAACCGAATTGCGCCGTGTATGCCATATTCGTGCAAGAAGCAGTGAAGGTAGTCGTTGCTGTAAGACCATATATGATTTGGCTGCCGCCCGAGCTTGCAATGGTGCCGGACCAGAATCCAGATGGATTTGATGATCCGGTGCAGCTTGTCGCGCCGATCGGGCTCCACGTGACGGTCGTCGAACCGTTTGGATACGTTGTCGACGTTGGCGATGCAGCTATTGATATGACAAGCGAACTCGGACTGACGGTGACTGACGTGCTTGAGGTTGAGACAAGGCCAGTGGTAAACATGAGCACGGAATTATTATGCGCATCAGGCACATAGAGATTGCCGGAAAGCGAATCAATCGCCATGTCCGCCGGGAAGCTTGAACCCCACTGGCCGAGATAGGTACTAAACCACGAGAGCGGATTGCCATTCTTGTCATATTTTACGATGACATTGCGATCACTCACGTAGATATTGCCGGAGGAGTCGATGACGATGCCGAGCGGGAAGGAAAGCGGCGAGGTTACGAATGTACTCGTCGCGGTACCAAACTGCGATACATACGTACCCGAAGAATTGAATTTCTCGACGCGTACATTGCTGTCATCAACAACGTATATATTGTTGGAAGAGTCGACGGTGATACCGGTCGGATAATTAAATTGTCCATTGCCTGACCCGAGGGAACCGAATTGTGATTGGTATACGCCTGCGGAGTTGAATTTTTCGACGCGGTTGTTGCCATTGTCGGTCACAAAGACATTGCCGGAAGAATCGACAGTAATGGATCGCGGCTGGTTGAACTGCCCATTACCGCTACCCGAAGAGCCGAATTGGCCCATATACACATTCGTCGTCGAAGAGAATTTCTGAATGCGGTTGTTGCCGCGATCGACGACATAGATATTCTGATTCTGATCGAGCGCAAGGCCGTTTGGAAAATTCAACTGGCCGCTCGACGTGCCATAGGTGCCGAATGAAGATATATATGCGCCAGCATAATTCAATTTCTGCACACGGTTATTGCCGGCATCCGCTACATAAACATAGTGATTCACCGAATCGATCACGACACCGTATGGAGCATACGACTGTGTGCTTCCCGATCCGCCATTCCTGCCACCGACATCGAAAATCTGAAGATTCGTAAGCGACGGACCAAATACCTGCAAACGGTTATTTCCGCTATCGACGACATACATGTTACCTGCCGGATCCTGCGCGATACCTATCGCCGCATTCAGCTGGCCATTCCCAGAACCTGAGGAGCCGAATTGGGATTGATAGACGGACTTGAAATCAAATTTCTGAATGCGGTTGTTGCCTTGATCGGTCACATATACATTGTTTGTTGAATCGACAAAGACTGCTTTGGGCGATTGCAGCTGCCCATTGCCGGAACCCGTGGAGCCGAATGAGGTCTGATAGACGCCGCTCGTGCTTAATTTTTGCACACGATTGTTGCCGGTATCGGCAACATAGATATTGCCGGAGGAGTCGAAGGCGAGGCCAGTCGGATTGCTGAATTTACCCGTTGTGGTACCCGAGGAGCCAAATGAAGACTGATAGACGCCAGAGGAGTTGAATTTTTCGACGCGGTTGTTGCCGCTGTCTGCGACATATATATTGCCGGAGGAGTCGAGGGCAATCCCGCGCGGCCCGGTAAATTTGCCGGTGCCCGAGCCCGCACTGCCGAATTGCGACTGGTATGTGCCGGACGAGTTGAATTTTTCGACGCGGTTGTTCGTATAATCCGTCACATATACATTGCCAGAAGAATCAAGAGCGACGCTGTCGGGCGTGCTGAACTGTCCGTTGCCGGAGCCGGAAGAGCCGAATTGTGATTGATATACTCCGGCATAATTGAACTTCTCAACGCGGTTGTTGGTAGCATCGACAACATATATGGTGCCCGAGGCGTTCATTGTAATGCCTGATGGCGCTGAAAATTGGCCATTGCCGGAGCCCGCGGAGCCGATCTGCCCGAGATAGCTGAAAACATTCGGCAAAGTTTCGCAGCTGACGGAGAATGCTGTCGTGGTGGAAAGCGAACCCGAAGAAACTGATGCCGTGGTGCTGAATTTCTCGACGCGGTTGTTATTCGTATCAGCCACGTAAAGATTGCCAGAGGCATCGAGAGCCAATTTGCGCGGATAATACAATTCGCCGTTGCCGGAACCTCCGCCGTTTACATACTGGCCGTACGAATAGACCTGCGAGGTATAATTGCCACTCGAATCGAATTTTTGCACGCGGTTATTCGACAAGTCTGTCACATACATATTGCCCGAGGAGTCGAGCGCGACATCTGTCGGGCCCAGGAATTGGCCGTCTCCGCTGCCAGAAGAGCCGAATTGCGATACGAATACGCCAGCATTTGTGAATTTCTGAATCCTATTATTTCCATTATCAGCCACATAGATAGAAGTGCCTGAAGAATCAAGAGTAATCCCCTGCGGCTGGAGGAATTGGCCAGTAGAAGAGCCCGAAGAGCCGAATTTGGTAATAAAAGCACCGGTGGAATCGAATTTTTGAACGCGGCTATTACCAGATTCAACGACATAGATATTATTCGATGCGTCCATGACCATGCCCATCGGGCTTGAAAACTGCCCGTTGCCGGAGCCTGTTGAACCAAAAGCCGACTGATACACCCCCGAAGAATTGAATTTCTGGACGCGGTTGTTGCCGGTATCAAGCACGAAGATATTGCCAGTAGAATCGATAGCGATATCCGTCGGGAAACTGAACTGCCCATTGCCGGAGCCGGATGTGCCGAATTGTGAAATATAATTGCCGGAGGAGTCGAATTTTTGGATACGATTATTGCTATCGTCTGCGACATATATATTGCCCGAGGAGTCGAAGGCTATGCCGTATGGATTCTCGAACTTGCCGTTCGTAACTCCTTCTCCGCCGAACTGGGAAAGATAGCTGAGCGTCGAGCCGGTCGCGCGCTTCCATGGAGCGCCGTTCTGCGACACGACGCAGTTTGCGGCATTCGTCGCGCTCCAGGTCATATTGGTCGAGCCATTATAAGGAACCGGGCTTGTTGCGGCGCTAATGCTGACAACCGGAGCAGTGTCGGCACGCGCATTCAATCGGTCAATGAGGATACCCGCAACAGCAATAAGAAGCGCCGCAAGAGGCACAATGACCTTCCATGACACTTTCGGGTTCGTTTGTATTTGATCCATGATAATTTATAGTGCTATTAATCGCCAGTACCGGTTTACTAGCGTTCTTGCTACTTATTATACGGGAATGCCTAGGCAACCGCAACAAACGGAAGATGGGCGATGAGCCAGAGACAATTTTTTGACAAAACTGGCATGGTTTGCTATATTTATCCAGTCAAAAGTTCGCCTCGGGCGAGCTTGTTTTTTTAAGAAATAACCATATATCACCATGATAGACCTGAAAGTCATCCATTCTGTCATCGAGCAGATGGAACAGGAAAAAGGCATACCGAAAGCGAAAATGATCGAAGCCATCGAGATGGCTCTTGCCACTGCCTATAAAAAGGAATACGGCAAGCGCGGACAGATCATCAAGGCGAAAGTCGATCTTGGTTCGGGCAAAATGGAATTCATCCAGGTAAAGACCGTCGTCGATAAAGACAGCGTCGTCATCCGCGAAGAGAAAAAGGAGGACAAGGAAGCGGATGAGCGCTTCAAACGGTCCCGCCGCATGGAAGAAGAAAAGGAGGAAGTGAACGAGAACGGAGAAAAGATCACCTATTACAATCCGGAGCATCATATCTTTCTCGAAGATGCCAAGCGCATCAAGCGCGACGCAAAGGTTGGCGACGAGCTCGTCTTCCCGCTCGAAGAAAAGAGCGATTATGGCCGCATCGCCGCGCAGACCGCAAAGCAAGTGATTGTCCAGAAAATCCGCGAAGCGGAAAAAGTGTCCGTCTTCAATGAATATGGCGAAAAGGAAGGTTCCATCGTCTCGGGTACCGTGCAGCGCATGGAACGGGGCAATCTTTTCGTCGATATGGGCCGCGCCACTGCGATCCTGCCGTTCGAAGAACAGATCCCTGGCGAAAAGTACAAGCCGGGAGAACGGATCCGCGCATACCTCTACAAAGTGGAGGAAACGCCGCGCGGCGTTTTCCTGCGCCTGTCGCGCTCGCATCCAAAATTCCTGGAAGAGCTTTTCAAGACTGAATCACCGGAGCTTGGCACAGGAACAGTGGAAATAAAATCGATCGCGCGCGAAGCGGGATCCCGCTCGAAAGTGGCAGTCGCATCGAAAGACGACCATATTGATCCGGTGGGATCGCTCGTCGGCCAGCGCGGCGTACGCGTCGCGACCGTGATGTCGGAGCTTGGTGGCGAGAAAATCGACATCATTGAATGGTCAGCGGATCCAAAGAAATTCATCGAGGAAGCGCTCTCTCCTGCCCGCATCCTCTCCATCGAAACCAATGAAGCGGAGAAAAAAGCAACGGTTGAAGTCGCAGCAGACCAACAGTCGCTTGCCATCGGCAAAGGTGGCCAGAACGTTCGCCTTGCCGCAAAGCTCTCCGGCTGGAAGATCGACATCGTGTCCGTAGAAGGCGACTATGTCGAAACAGGCGATGCAATGGCGGAAACTGAAGAATAAAACCAAAAAATAAAAGAGCGGCGCCGTACGGCGCCGCTCTTTTTCTTGCAAACATTTGCCAAATCCTCTTCTTCACTATACAATGCTATTGTTTATCAGCACTCTAATCCTTATTATTTGATGAAAAAATTACTCAAAATTGCGACACTCTCTATCGCCTTCTCGGGCGCATTTTCCCTTGTCGCTCTTGCTGAAGATACGGTAAATACAGGCACCATGCAAAAGCCGTCTGGCACGATGATGCCTCAAGGCGGCCAGGGTGTGGGAACAAATGGCATGATGGGAAAACTGCCAATGATGTCCGCTTCAGGTACCCGTATGATGCAGGGAGAGTTCGGCTCAAGCTCCATACAGGGTCGGCCAATGACAGACGGTAAAGAAGGTATGATGCGCGGCGCTTCATCGACCGGCATGATGGGTCAGAATGAGGACATGAAGCAGGCGATAGAAAACCGCATCGGCAAGAACCTCGACGATGCGCGCACGAAAGTGGCATCCGGCTTTGAACAGGTAGATGAGACATTGCACAATCTGCTCGAGCGCATCAGCTCCCGACTTTCCAAAATCGCATCGGCCGGACAGGATGTCTCTTCGGTACAATCGCTCTTTGATGCTGCGACGACCGCAGTCACGGCGGCTGATACCGAGCTTGCAAATCTCGAAAATCTCCTTGGGGGCAGCGCATCGAGCACTGCAATGGCAAGCTCATCAAAAACGAGAAATACCGCGATGACAAACGTCAAATCGCAGGTGGAAAAAACACGAAAAGCCTTTGAAGTCGCCCGAACTGCCATCCTGAAAGTCATCGCTTCCCTCCTCATGCCGGATCAGCCGATGAATAGCTCTTCGACAAAGCCATTCTCGAAGGACGGCATGATGTCCGCTTCAGGTACCCGCATGATGCCACCGAGTGATATGATGCAAGGCCAAAAACCAATGATGCACGGCTCGTCGACGCCACAACAGCAATAATTATCCATTCATCATACACAATCATGGACTACAACGGTCAAAACAATGAAGTGGGAACGATCGCAGGCACGCTGATCATCGTGGCACTCCTTTTAGTAGGTGGCGTCTACTTCTTCGGACAGCGCATCGAAAAGCAAAAAGAGGCGCAGGCGCTCCAAACACAAAGCCAGTCATCTTCATCGGATGATATCAATTCGATCAAAAACGACGCGGCAGCCCTTGACTTCAGCCATTTGGGCGACGGAGTAAACAATCTCTAACAAAATCAAAAAACGGCGTGCCTCCGGCCCGCCGTTTTTTCTTTGCTTTTTCTCCCCTTTTCCGCTACACTCGGAAAACCTATGAAAATATACAAGATACTCGGTACCAAGAAGCTCCCGGATTCCCAGGTGGAAATCACAGCAGAGATCCCGACAGCAGCTCTTGCGACCTACACAGAAAAAGCATTCAAGAATCTTTCAGCAATCGCCGAAATGCCCGGCTTCCGCAAAGGCCATGTGCCCGAAGCGAAGCTCCGGGAGAAAATCGGTGAGATTGGCCTTTTGGAAGATGCTGGAGAAATGGCCATAAACGACTCTGTCGCTGAAATCCTCCTTGAAACAAAAACGAGCTTCCTCGGCCGCCCCGAAATCAAAATCCTGAAAATCGCGATCGGCTCGGCGCTCGAGTTCTCCATCACTGCGACGGTCATGCCCGAGGTGAAACTCCCCGACTATAAAAAAATCGCTACAAAAGAGAATGCCAAGGAGGAAAAGGTTGAGGAAGTGACGGATGAACAGCTCGAGAAGACCATCGAGGAAATCCGCACTATGTACGCACGGCAGAATCACACGCATGCAGCGGGTGAATCGCATGCTGTGGACGAAAAACTCGACTTGCCGGAAATAAATGACGAGTTCGTCAAAAAGCTCGGCACATTCGAGAACATTGCTGATTTCCGCGCAAAATTGAAAGACAATATCGCCGAGGAAAAGCGCATGAAAGCGCGCGACAAGAAGCGCAGCGAGATACTTGAGGCACTCGTCGCAAAATCAGCTATTGAATTGCCGAACATGCTTGTTGAAAGCGAGCTCGACAAGATGGAAGGTCAGTTCAAGGCCGATATCGCCCACATGGGCCTCCAGCCGGAAGACTATCTCACCCATATCAAGAAAACCTGGGAAGATCTGCGGAAAGAATGGCGTCCGGATGCTGAAAAGCGTGCAAAGACGCAGCTCATCCTCCAGAAAATCTCGCTTGAGGAAAAAATCGAAGTAAAGAAGGAAGATATTGAGAAAGAATCGAAGCATCTCCTTGAGCACTACAAAGATGCAGACCCGGAGCGCATCCGCGCATACGTCGAGATGATCATGGTGAATGAAGCTGTAATTAAATTCCTCGAAGAACAGAAATAAAAAAACGCCGGAATACCGGCGTTTTTTATTTGATCTTCTCCATCTCCTTCCAATTCTCCCCGATCGACACATCGGCTTTCATCACGATACCTTTGGTCTTCTCACTCGGCACGAGCGTTTCCATTATCTTTTTTATATGCGGCGCGACAGCGTCGATGACTTTTTCATCTGCTTCAAAGACAAGCTCGTCGTGGACTTGGAGCATCAGGCGCACTTTTGTATCAAGCTTTTCTTTCATGAGATATTCGTCTATCTTGACCATCGCAAGCTTGATGAAGTCGGCCTCCGTCCCCTGTATCGGTGCATTGATCGCCATGCGCTCGGCCATGGCGCGGATGAAGGGCACTTTGCTTTTCAGCCCTTCGAAATATCTGCGTCGGCCGAAAAGCGTCTCCGTGTAGCCCTTCTCTTTCGCCTCTATCTTTACCCGGTCAAGATAACGGGCAAGATTTGCGAATTTCTCGAAATACTGGTTGAGATACTTTTGTGCTTCTTCGCGCGTCGAACCAAGATTCGTCTTTAAGGCGTTCACACCCATGCCGTACATGATG
This sequence comes from uncultured Candidatus Saccharibacteria bacterium, assembly GCA_964613715.1. Classification (GTDB taxonomy): domain Bacteria; phylum Patescibacteriota; class Minisyncoccia; order Phycocordibacterales; family GWA1-40-21; genus Bog-1340. Next base: position 10,292 of record CAZTJK010000008.1, read on the forward strand.
CCGAAGTTTATCACTTTGGCTCGGCGTCGCATCTCGTGATCCACTGCACTTTTCGCTACGCCGAATACTTCTGCAGCTACTGCCGTATGCACATCCTCTCCCTTTTTAAAAATCTCGATGAGCTTCTTATCATCCGACAGGAATGCCGCGATGCGCAGCTCGGCCTGCGAATAGTCGAGTGCCAGCAATTTCGCCCCTTTTTCTGGCACGAATGCCGCGCGGATATTGCGTCCGAGCTCGGACGAATTCGGGATATTCTGTAGGTTCGGGTCGATACTCGACATACGGCCCGTCGTCGTACCCGCCTGGAGGAATTTCGCATGGAGGCGCGAACCGGCATCAAGCAGTGGTGGAATGGCGTCGATATAGGTAGAAAGAAGCTTCTGATATTCGCGATATTGGAAAATGAGATCGATGATCGGATGCTCCTCGCGCAGCTTCTCGAGCTCCGACTCTTTCGTAGACAGTGCGCCTGTGCCGGTCTTTTTCTGATTCTTCGGCTTCAGTCCCATTTTTACGAAAAGAATCTCGCTGAGCTGCTTTGGAGAATTGATATTGAATTCCGATCCAGCCTTCTGCCAGATCTCCTTTTCGAGAGCGGCAAGCTTCTTATGATAGTCGGCCGATAGCCGTTCCATTTCTTTCTTGTCTATCTTGACCCCGAACTCCTCCATCTTTTTCACGATCGGTATAAGCGGCTGCTCGATGGTTTCCCATACTTCTATCAGTTCGCGCTTTTTTAATTCTTTTATGAGCAAATCCCGCGCCTCGCCAGCGTCTTTCGTCTTGGTAAAATTGAATATATCGTCGGACGTCGGTGCGGAAATGTTCGAGTTCACGAGCCAAAGCATCACGGACAATTCATCCTGGTACTCGTAGGAAAATGTTGGCGCTGCATCCGCTTTCGCCACCATTCCCTTTGGCATCGCTTCGCCCGAAAGCACGCTTTTCAAGCGGACCCCGAGCGTGCGAAACTCGAGCTCGCTCCAGAGCGCATTCACTTTTCCCATATCCACGCTTTCCTTCCATGTTTTTTCCGGCAATGCAAAATCGATCGGGGCATTCCTGTTTATCGTGCCGAGCATTTTCGAAAACTCCGCCTCCTCTTCCCCATCTTCCAAAAGCTTCACAATACGCTCTTTGATGCCTGCTTTCTCGAATTGCTTTTTATTCTTCTTGAGTGCCTTGTATATATCCTCGATCGAGCCGAATGCGGTGATGAGCTCGGTCGCCGTCTTCTCACCGATACCCGTGATGCCAATGATATTGTCAGACGGGTCGCCACGCAGCCCTTTGTAATCCGGCAAGAGCTTCGGGCCGAAACCGTAGCGCTCATTCACCGCTTTCTCATCATAGATGATCGTATCATTGATGCCTTTCTTCAGAGTATAGACGCGCACCCGCTCACCATCCACGAGCTGCAGGGTATCCATATCGCCCGAAGCGATAATGACATCGAGATTCTTTTCCTTCTTCGTCTGTTCGACAATCGTGCCAATCATGTCGTCTGCCTCAAACCCTGCTTTCGAATACATCGGAATATCGAATGCGGTAAATATGTCGGATGATTTCTTGATCTGCGAGACAAGCTCGTCATCAGTCTTCGCACGGCCGGCTTTGTAATCTTTGTATGCTTCGTGGCGAAATGTCGGCTTCGGCAGATCGTAGCAGGCGACGATATAATCCGGTTTAAGGTCTGCAGCGATTTTCAAAAGCATGGTCGAAAGGCCGTAGAGCGCCCCCGTCGGCACACCTTTCGACGTCGCAAAATCCGGCAGTGCATGATATGCCCGATGAATGATCGCATGCACATCAAGGAGCACCAATGTTTTTTTGTCGGAAGGTTTCGCCATATTACATGTCTATATCCCGCTCATGTTCAGACACGAATGAAAAAGAAATCGTCCGATGCTCTGGCAGAATATCCGCGACCCGTTCCGGCCATTCGATAAGAATGAGGTTTTTCGGATCAGCGAGAAGTGCCGGCCAATCGAGCGCGAGCAATTCCTTTCCCGATGCCAAGCGGTAGGCATCGATATGCACAAGCTGCGAGAATGCCGGGTGGGCAATAGCATATTTTTTTTCAATGACGTATGTCGGGCTCGTGATATCGCCGGAAATGCCGAGCGCATGCGCAACGTCCTGGGTGAATGTCGTTTTTCCGGAGCCAAGGTCGCCATAGAGCCCAATGATCATCGCTGTTTTTCCTGCATGCTTCGGCAAACCTCGCACAAATTCTTTTGCTACTTTTTCCGTATCTGTTCGACTTGAACTGCGCATTTTCATATCAAAATTGTAACATGGAAATCAGCCCTTCTCGGCCTTCAAAAAATAAACTGACAAATAAAAACAGGGGTTCCGAGGAACCCCTGTGTCTGCTCAAACGTCCGACCTATGCCTTCCGCCCCTTCTTCTTATTCGGGGTTTCGTCATCGGAAACGGTCCATTTGAACATATTACCTTCCCGATAATCGAAATTGCGGCGAAGCAATTCCTTGGTGCCGTTTTTCGAGGTCACTTCGACCCAGAAAGCGGTGCCAGCAAGTCCTCCACAGGAATACCTGTGCTCGGACCCCGGCTTCAGCACCTCGGGAAGGAAAACCTTCTCGATGCCATCTTGCTTGTAGTAGAACGGCCGAATCGTTTTGTTTTTCGTAGCATTCGCCACGGTGACAAAATGTCCGGGATCACCCGAGACCTGAGCTTGAACGGCATCATTCGATGTGTCCAAGCCCTGTTCGAACATGCTGTCGCGGAAGAACAAGAAAAAGACCAAGCTCACCGCGAGCGCACTCGCCAGTATGACAGACAGACCTCTCTGGATTTTCTCTCCAGGACTGATCGTCTTGTCGCCCGGCGCATCGGCCACGTACTTCTGCCTGTTCACGATCTGATCGAGATACAGGGCCAGGAACGTGACTCCGAACAAGATGATGAGAAACGACGATTGAATGTGCATCGGTACCCTCCAGAATTTTTTTGCCATCCAAGAAACATCCTTGTATGGCTTCTACCTAATATTATACAGGATAATAATATCTTGTCAAGTAATACCCCGGAGCCCCTTGGACATGAAAAAGGCCCTGTTTCCAGGGCCTTTTTCTTAGATGAATTTCGCGAGATCTGCTTCGCCAACCGTCACCCACTGATTCTGTGACATCTTGGTAACAACTGCTTTCGCATTCACTTTGCCAAGGCGCGAGAGTTTGGTAAGACCGATAAGCGCATCGCTTGAGAGCACAACTTTGCTTTCGCGGGCATATTCGCTGATCGCGTCCATCGCTGCGGCGTCGAGATCAAGAGTCTTCGTCATGGCTGCCTGCTTTGCTGGCGTTCCTTCCGAAGCAACTGCGACGAGCATCGATTCATTCGCAGTCTTGCGCTTCAAGAAGACATAGGCGAGGACGAGAGACCACAAGACGAGCATCGAGACGAAGCCAATCACTTTCGCTACATCGCCTGCGCCGGTGTATGGCACATCGCTCAAATAGACTGACTGAAGATTCGGATTCGTATCAGTATAGGCAAGCACCTGATTGCCAACGCCGACATTCACGGAGCAGGTGCGGGTGATGCTCTGGCCATTTGAGGTAATGGTCACCGTCGCATTCTTCACGCCCGAGAAGCCGTAAGTTTTTGCGACTGCCTGGCCGCTTGAACCCAAGCCCTCATCGCCTGTCCAATAGAAATTGTAGAAGCCATTGCCGCCTGAAGCAGAAGCCGTCCAGGTGACCGTGCCGCCAACCGCGGTATTCGTCACGCCTGCTCCGCACGAACCATTAAGCTGTGAATCGAACGGATAGTTATTCGGCACATAGTAGCTGCCGGAAACAACCGTTGAAGAAGATACATAGTACACCGGAGGGACAATATACGTATTGCCGCCAGAGAAACTACCAGAAGTTACCGTCGAAGAATATGGATAGTAGCCATATCCGCCAGAGTATACAGGAGCATATCCGCCCCCGTAGTAGCCGCCGGTTGAGACAACGGTATATACTGGCGTAGATGGATTACCTGAACCATATGCGGTAGTTGGCACATCATAGCCCGGAATATCATAGCCTGGGAGCGTATAGTTCGGATTACCATACCCATTATAACCAGTGATATCGTAATTCGGCGTATCGTATCCCGGAATGTCATAGCCTGGGATATCGTACTGCGCGAAAGCCGGCGTAGCGACAGCAAAGACAATAGCCGCAAGCGAGGCCGCGAGGTATTTGGTTGTATTAGTGATGTTTTTCATAATGTTTTTGCTTCTGGTGAGAAGTGTTAGTATTATATATTAAACTATTAAAAAGTCAAGTACCCTCCCTATCGCCTGGCTGAAAGGTATTTTTAGGCCCTAAAATATAGCCTTTTCGGCAGGTATGGTATGATTATCGGAAATGGTTGACTTTGACGAGACAAAGGAAGAAAAACGGCTGGAAGAAATGAGAAAGACCGAGGAGGAAGACGTGGTCAAGATTCTCGCGACCCGCTACGGCTACCCGTATCTCGATCTCGGGCCGATCCGCGTGAATTCCGATGCGCTTCGCCTCGTCAATGAGGAAAATGCCCGCGGCGCGAACCTCGCCGTCTTCGACATGGTGGGCAAGAAAGTGCAGATTGCGATCGTCTCTCCGAACAATGAAAAGACGCAGGCGGTCGTGAAAGCGCTCTCTGGCGAAGGATATTTCCCGAGCCTCTTCATGGTCTCGAAAAAAAGCCTCGAAAAAGCGTGGGAGCGATATAAGGACCTTTCATACTCTGCGGAAAGCGTCGCCGGCACTTTCGATATTTCCGGCGGGCAGGTGGTCACACTGATGGAGCAGGTGAAACGCATCGAGGATGTGAAAGTGCTCATCGATGATCTCTTGGGGGTAAAGCAAGCATACCGCATCTCGAAAACGCTCGAGATCATGATGGCTGCGGCGCTTGCGCTTGGTGCATCAGATATTCATATCGAGCCACAGGAAAATACCGTACGCATGCGCTATCGTATCGACGGCGTGCTGCTTGATACGTTCAATTTCGATGCAAATACATATGGCCTCTTGCTCTCGCGCATCAAGCTTCTGTCAGGACTGAAGCTCAATGTAAAAGACGAAGCGCAAGACGGACGCTTCAGCATCAAAGTGAAGGACAGCGAGATCGAGATCAGAACCTCGGTATTGCCCGGCGCATACAATGAATCGATCGTCATGCGACTGCTCAATCCGAAATCGATCGCAGTGTCGCTCGACGAGCTTGGCATCCATGAACGCACGCTCAAGGTCATTATCGACCAGATCAATAAGCCGAACGGCATGCTGCTCATCACTGGTCCGACGGGCTCCGGTAAAACAACGACACTCTATGCCTTCATGAAAAAAATCTACACGCCGGATGTGAAAATCCTTACGATTGAAGATCCGATTGAATATCATTTAACCGGCATCGTACAGACGCAAGTAGAAGAAGAGAAAGGATATACATTCCTTACCGGACTGCGCGCGGCACTCCGCCAGGATCCTGATGTGATCATGGTCGGTGAAATCCGCGACGGCGAGACGGCATCGACTGCGATCAATGCGTCGCTCACCGGGCACCTGGTGTTCTCGACACTGCATACGAACTCGGCTGCAGGCGCCTTTCCTCGGCTCATCGACTTGAAGGTGAATCCGAAAATCATTTCATCGGCAGTGAATATTTCCATGGCGCAGCGCCTGCTGCGAAAGCTCTGCACCTACTGCCGTGCTCCAAAAGCGCCAACAGATGATGAAAAAAAGATAATCGAGCGGATACTCGGCACCGTGAATGACAAAAGCTATCTCTCCGGCATCGAAACAGGAAAAATATTCGAGGCGAAAGGCTGTGATAAGTGCAATGGCACCGGATACAAGGGCAGAATCGCCATATTCGAGGCCATTCTTGTGACAAAAGAGGTAGAAGAAGCGATCATCAATAATCCGAGCGATCGCGATATTAAAAAAGCCGCACTATCGCAGAATATTCTTGACATGCGACAGGATGGAGTACTGAAAGTACTTCGCGGGGTGAGCACGCTCGAACAAACCGCAAA
>CAZTJK010000009.1:0-13605 GCA_964613715.1 uncultured Candidatus Saccharibacteria bacterium
GACACAGACAAAAGAGCGGTGCGGAATTTGATGCATGCATCTGGTTCTGTACATGAGGCAAAAGCCGAAATCAATCTTTGGTTTAAAGAAGGCGAAGTCATACGATATAAGCATATTCAGGACGCGATACTTTATAGCCCGGATCTTAACGATATTTTAGGGTAAAAATACTGGAAAAAAGCCGATTTTGCGAAGCAAAATCGGCTTTTTTGCTAGAAACTAGAAACTGACCACTAGAAACTGGTTAAAGGACTTGCATTTATTTTAAATTCCTGTATACTCTCTCCTACACAGAATATGTTGATTACTAACCAATTTTTAAAGCGGCTTCGATAGTGGCATTTTAAAATTGTGCCAATGGAAGAGCCGCCTCAAGGCGGTTTTTAAATTTTCTGAACGAACGAAATTTGACAATTGAATTCTGTCGCAGCAACTAGAATTAGCTTTTATTTTTTAAGCTTCTAGCTTTTAGGAATTTCTTAAGAGCTAGAAGCTAACATTTAACAGCTAATTTTCTGGGTCTTTTCGATGCTGTAGACAGGCAGGTAAGTCATACAAATTTTTTGAAGAGATTTGATATGACAAAAACTGTTATACGAATTGATTTCATATAACAGGTTAGAATAAAATTGTGGTTTTTAAATTTCCTAATGGGAAATTTAAGAGCGTATGGTGGATGCCTTGACTCTAATAAGCGATGAAGGACGTGGCTAAGCTGCGATAAGCTTCGGGGAGGTGCCAAGCAACCTTTGATCCGGAGATGTCCGAATGGGGAAACCCTCCAACTTTGTTGGAACTTCGACGTTTCGTCGATGTGCGCACCCAGGGAAGTAAAACATTTCAGTACCTGGAGGAATAGAAATCAATATCACGCAAGTGATTACATTTCCTTAGTAGCGGCGAGCGAAAAGGAAAGAGCTCAAACCGATACATTACAGTGCATGTAATGTTCGAGTCTAAAAGTCAAAAGTCTAAAAGTCAGAAGTGAATGCAATGCATTTTCTTTCGACTTTCGACTCGGAACTCTGGACTTGATACATTGCGCGTAGCGTAATGTATCGGTGTTGTAAGGCAATAACGTCGGTTTTTTTAAATCGAGAAAAGTTACAAAATATTTTGTTAGCTGAATTTGCTGGAAAGCAAAACCCTAGAGGGTAATGGTCCCGTAAGCGAAAATAAAATATCTTTTTTGTTATTGTTCTTGAGTACCTCAGGACACGAATGGCTTGAGGGAATTTGCCGGAACTAACCGGTAAGGCTAAATATTGTTAGAGATCGATAGTGAACTAGTACCGCGAGGGAAAGGTGAAAAGCAGCCCGGTGAGGGCAGTGAAATAGACCTGAAACCGTATGCCTACAAGGAGTCGGAGCGGGTCGCACCATGTGCAGAATATTTTCTGCCTATGGTGCGGTCCGTCACGGCGTGCCTATTGAAGAATGAGCCAACGAGTTGATCTATGAAGTAGGCTAAGCCCTTTACCGGGTGGAGCCACAGGGAAACCGAGTATGAATAGTGCGTTTATTTTATAGATCAGACCCGAAGCCAGAGCGAGCTTATCTTGAGCAGGGTGAACCCTTGAGAAATCAGGGGGGAGGCCCGAACCGTTTAGCCGTGCAATACTATCGGATGACTTGAGATAAGAAGTGAAAAGCTAATCGAGCCTGGTAATAGCTGGTTCTCTCCGAAATAGCTCTAGGGCTAGCGTTATGCGTACCTTCCGGGGGTAGAGCACTGGAAGGTCTTGACAGGTAGAAATACCGCAAGACCTATCAAACTCCGAATACCGAGAAGTAAAGTGCATAGCAGTTAGACTGTGGAGGCTAAGCCCCATGGTCAAAAGGGAAACAGCCCGCATCTCTATTTAAGGTCCCAAAATCTATGTTCAGTACACTAAAGGTGGTAATTTTTCTCAGACAGTAAGGAGGTTGGCTTAGAGGCAGCCATCCTTTAAAGATAGCGTAACAGCTCACTTACTAAGAGATTTTGCGCCGCAGATAATCGGGGTTAAACATAGTACCGAAACTGAGGACTGTATCCGCGTTCGCGCGGGTCCAGTGGTAGGAGAGTATTCAACTCTGCGATGAAGCCAAAGGGGTGACCCATGGTGGAGCGTGTTGAAGTAAGAATGTTGGCACAAGTAACCACAATGCGGGTGAGAACCCCGCACACCGAAAAACCGAGGTTTCCTTTGCGATGACAATCAGCGAAGGGTTAGTCGGGCCTAAGGCAATGGCGAGAGCCGCAGCCGATGGACACATGGTTAATATTCCATGACTCGCACATGTTGCGACGGGATGACGAAGGCTAGTATGGCGCGCGCATTATTGGATTTGCGCTCGTGCTCTGATTGCGATTCCCAGGTAAATCCGGGGTCTGTCTTAAATGACGAGCGAAAGGAGAGCGAAAATTCTGCGGTTCGCCGCGGGAAATGTGCCACAGCAGCTTTCCGAGAAAAGTCTCTAAGCATAAACATGTACGATCCGTACCGCAAACCGACACAGGTGGTTAGCTCGAGTAGAGTAAGGTGAACGAGTGATAGATCTTCAAGGAACTCGGCAAAATAGCAGCCGTAAGTTCGCAATAAGGCTCGCCTCTCGCAAGAGAGGTAGCATCAAAAGCATGACTGCCAACTGTTTATCAAAAACACAGCTCCCTGCGAAGTCGCAAGACGATGTATAGGGGGTGACACTTGACCAATGCCAGAAGGTCAACCGACGGCGTTCGTATCCGCAAGGGTACGGGTGACTGTTGTAAGCCCTGGTGAATGTCGGCCGTAACTATAACGGTCCTAAGGTAGCGAAATTCCTTGTCTGGTAAGTTCAGACGCGCTTGAATAGTGTAATGAGTGGTCAACTGTCTCGAAGATCAGCTCGGTGAAAATGCAATACCGGTGAAGATGCCGGTTACCTGCAGTTAGACGAAAAGACCCTAGAAGCTTTACTACAGCTTGGTATTGAGTATATGTTTTGCATGCGTAGCGTAGACGGGAGGATTTGAAGTGTTGTTTTCGGATGACATGGATCCGCAAGTGAAATACCGTTCTTGCTGAATATATATTCTAATCTTTGCGGCAAAAACGCATAGAAACAGTATCTGGTAGGTAGTTTTAGTGGGGCGCTATCCTCCCAAAAAGTAACGGAGGAGTCTATTAAGGTCAGCTAGGCGCGAATGGAAACCGTGCCGATAGTGTAATGGCACAAGCTGGCTTAACTGCAAGACGGACATGTCGAGCAGATACGAAAGTAGAACATAGTGAACCGACCATTCACATTAGATGTGATGGAAGATTAACGGATAAAAGCTACTCTAGGGATAACAGGCTAGTTCCGCCTAAGAGTTCATATCGACGGCGGAGTTCGGCACCTCGATGTCGGCTCATCTTATCCTGGGGGTGGAGAAGCTCCCAAGGGTTTGGCTGTTCGCCAATTAAAAAGATACGCGAGCTGGGTTCAAACCGTTCAGGAAACAAATTTTTGTTGTCTGGACAGTTTGAATCCCTTCAAGGAGTTATGGAACATAAAACATCTTTTCGTTTATGAAAAAGAGAGAAGACACAATCACATCACGGCGGTCGCAGAGAGCAATCTCTGCTGACTCAGTCAATTGATATCGGTGGAGTCCGGCGACGGATCATACCGAGGGAACCTGGCGACAGGGCCCGTAGAGACTAATCATTGACCTTCCGGAAACGGAAGAAGCTATAGTCCAATGCGTTCAGTAATGAACGATAACATGCGTGAGACAGGTTGGTCTCCTATCTACTGTAGGCGTGGAATTTTGAGGGGATTTGACTTTAGTACGAGAGGACCAAGTTGAACGTACCTCTGGTCTATCTGTTGTTCCTGCCAAGGGCAACGCAGAGTAGCTATGTACGGAACGGATAAACTCTGAAAGCATCTAAGAGTGAAGCCGTCCCCAAGATGAGAATTCGTTTGAGGATCCTGAGAGACGATCAGGTTGATAGGCTCAAGCTGTACGCACAGTAATGTGTTTAGGCGAAGAGTACTAATTATCCGATTCTTATTAGGAAATTTAGAAATGCACAATTGAGACGTTTTAACCTGTTATGTGCCATGAATCATATTCGCGGCACCGTGTTGAGTATTTTGTTCTGGTGGTTTATCGCGGGGGTCACACCTGATCTCATTCCGAACTCAGAAGTTAAGACCCGTTGAGGCGATGATACTTCTTAAATGGGGAAAGTAGCTAGCCGCCGGAACAAAGTACTGAACTCCTCAAGCAGCCGCCTGGAAAGGCGGTTTTTTGCTGGAAGCTGGAGCCGACGTGCGGTATACTTGTCTCTATATGTCCTGGGCCGAGCGTCGAAAAACAGCATATTCTTTCCTCTTCCTTTTCATGCTCTTCATGGGCACCGTCTTTTTTGTGGCCATCTTTTTCCCGAAGCAGCAAGCAACCTGCTTTGACGGCATCCGCAATCAAGGGGAGTCTGGGGTAGATTGCGGCGGTCCATGCACCATACTCTGCCGTGCACAGTATGCCAACCCGACCGTGCTCTGGACGCGTTCTGCGAAGATTCTTTCATCCGGTACCTACAGTATCATCGCCTATGCCGAGAATCCGAATGTCGGCGCTGGCGCTTACAATGCGCCGTATTCCTTCAAGGTCTACGACAAAAACAATGTGCTGCTTGCAGCGAAGACCGGATCGGCGTATATCCCGCCATCAAAGACCTTTGTCGTCTTCGCCGATGGCATCAATGTGTTCGATAAAGTGCCATCCCGCATCGATTTCCAGTTCCTCGATGGACTGGTCTGGCAAAAGGTGAAGGAGAGCGCCGAAGCGGTATCAGTGGTATCTCAAACCCTTACTGGGGAGACGACAAAGCCGAAGCTCTCTGCCACGATCAAGAATAATACGCTCTCTGATCTGAAAAACGTGCAGTCCATCGCGATCATTTATGATGAGAATGACAATGCCATCGCATTTTCCCGGACGATGAGTGATCTTATTCCAAAGAACAGCAGCGATGATATTGTCTTCACCTGGCCGGAAGCATTCTCGGCGCAGTCGTATCGCGTGGAAATCGTTTCTGAAGTCCTCCCGCAATAGCCTCGTATGCCCGAGCTTCCGATACGACAATCCAGGTTTTTTTCCGGCCTTGCCGTCGATTGGGTCATGTTGCTTGCCGTTTCCGTCATTTCTTTTTTAGGCTTATTGACCATGGCATCGTTTTCCGGAGATGATACGTACGTAGTCAAGCAGATCTCATGGCTTCTCATCTCGATCGCCGTATTCTTTTTCTTGGCGACTATCGACTATAATTTCCTGAAAAAGACCAAGGTCGTCGTGGCGATATACCTTGCCGCTTTTTTTCTGCTCTCGCTTTTGTTTGCCGTCGGCCATATCGCCAAAGGCGCTCAGAAATGGTTCACTTTCGGCGGGTTATCGTTCCAGCCGGCAGACCTTGCAAAGCTCGCCCTCATCATCCTCTTGGCGAAATATTTCTCGCGACGGCATGTCGAGATCGCCAATATCCGCCATATCATCGTCTCCGGCTTCTATGCGCTTGTCATGTTCGCGCTCGTCTTTTTCCAGCCCGATTTCGGTTCGGCTCTTATCATTTTCCTGATTTGGCTTGGCATGATTCTCGTGTCCGGCGTCTCGAAGCGGCATCTGCTCTTCGTGTGTCTTCTCGGCCTTGCGGCGTTTGCCACGCTCTGGATTTACGGCCTGCGCGATTATCAGAAGGCGCGTGTCTTGAATTTCATCCATCCGCTTGCCGATGTGCGCGGCTCGGGCTATAACGCCTATCAGGCGACGATCGCCGTCGGCTCGGGCCAGATTTTCGGCAAGGGTGTGGGCTATGGTACCCAGTCGAAGCTCAAATTCCTGCCGGAATACAAGACTGATTTCATCTTTGCGGCGTATGCCGAAGAATGGGGCCTCGTTGGCGTCGGCATCCTCTTCCTTTTCTTTGCGATTCTCATCTCCCGGATCATTGCCAATGCTTATTATGGCGCGACGAATTTCGAAATACTCTTCGGCCTCGGCCTTGCCGTGATGTTCATGAGTCATTTCCTGATCAATGTCGGCATGTGTCTCGGCTTGGCGCCCGTGACCGGCATCACGTTTCCGTTCATGAGCTATGGCGGCACGAATTTGCTCCTGTCATTTTCAGGCCTCGGTGTGCTTGCCGGCATGGCGAAATACAAGCGCGGCGTGCACAAGGACGTGGTTAAGAACGAGTTTTTAGGACTTTAAAAAACCCGCGATATCGCGGGTTTTTTCTTATGGAGTCGTATCGTAGCAAAGATCCGGAACAGACGGTCCGGCGCTGCCGCCAGTTGAACCGCAGGCATCATTCTTGCCATTGAATCCGGCATCAAGATCCTTGTCTATCGAAAGCACCGCATTGTCCGTACGCGTCAGCGCAATGCCGAGATGATACGAGTAGCAATTCGATGCGCAGGTCGTATTGTCCGTATTCAGGCTTTGATACTTGATACCGGCATTCACCGCCTTGATATATTGTGTCGAACCCGATACGAGTGCGGCGGACAAGTCGCCATTCGTGGTGCCGACCGGGTAATTACCCTTGTCATTGCGGTAGAGGTCGAGGGCGGTGCGGATTTCCTGGAGCGAGCGTATCTTCGCCGCATCATTGCCTTTGTCGCGCGCATTGTTCAAGAGCGACAGTACGACGGATGCGAGCAAGCTGATGATCGAGGTGACCACCAAGAGTTCTATTAATGTGAAGCCTTTCTGTGTCCGCATAGTATTATTTGATTCTCAGATAAATGGCGAGCGAAAAGCATATGATCGTGACGATGATCATGGTTGCATTTGCCTCGGCTTCTGTTTTCACGTATCCCTGCTTGATCATCCAGGCTGCGATGCCGGAGGCCGCCGCATGCTGTATGCTTGCATGGTACAGCTGATTGAAATTGTTCTCTTCTTCGAATCGGACGGCCATACCGCTTTATTCTATCATATGCGATAGAGGGCGATAGTCTCCTGCACCATGCGCTCGATGGAAAATTCGCGACTGATTTTTAGAGAGAGATTCCTGCCGAGCGCTGCCGCTTCCTGTGGTTTTGCCATATATGTTTCCATGGCTCTTTGTATGCCGGTGCTGTCTCGTGCTGCTACCAGGCGGCCGCTTTTCCCATCCTCGATGATTTCCGGTATGCCGCCAACCGTGCTTGCAATAACAGACACTGATGCCATGCCTGCTTCAAGGAGGAAATAAGGCAATGCCTCGGTGATCGACGTGAGGGTGGCAATATCAAAAGCTTTTAGCAAGGTATTCGCCATTTCTACCCGACCGAGTATGAATATTTTATCAGCAAGCTTGTGCTCTCGGATATATGCAGTCAAAGACTCTTTTTCCTGGCCGTCGCCGATGACGATGAAAACAGCAGGGGAGGAAAGTCCGGCAACAGCTTCGAAGGCATAGCTCAGGCCTTTTGTCCGATGGAGTTCGGAAATGGTGCCGATCCATGTCGGATTCTTCGCGAATGCCGCTGTTGCTTCGGGATGGAGCGTGATCGCTTTTTGTATGATGGCTTCGCGTGCAGCCTGTTTCTCGAGAAATGCCGGCATGGTCAGGCCGTTCCTGATCACGGTCATTTTTTTATTCCACGGAGCGCCGATCTGTTTTTTGGTTATCTCGGAAACTGCGATCGTACTGTGGCAGAGGAGTATGGTGATGATATGGAAAAAGCGAATAAGCATTTTCTGCCATATCGGGCGATCTTCATTAAATGCCCAGCCGTGCCCGGTAAAAATTATTTTTTTGATGCCGGCGATACGCGCAGCAAGCGCGCCCGATCCGCCCATCTGCGAGCTGTTCAAGTGCACGATGTCCGGCTTTTCTTTCCTGAAGATGCTGATGAGGGAGAAGCCGGTGAGGAATACTTTTACGATATTGATATCCCGTTGTGAATAGGGGAGCATCACGGTACGGATGCCTGCAGTGCGGAGGCGCCCTGCAAGCTCGCCGTCGCCGCCAAGCAGCACTGAAATATCAAACTCGTTTTTCGGCAGATTCGTTGCCAGATCATAGACGTATTTCTGTGCGCCGCCCCAATTTGATTTGGTGATACACAAAAAAACCTTTATTTTCCTTGCTCCTTTCGGATCCATGGGCCGATTATAGCATTTTTTCCGCTTCCCGCACCGGATTGAATTTTCACCGAAAGCGAGCTATAATCGCCCCGTTATGACGATTCTCAATAAGAAGGAGCCGGTATTCCTCTTTTTCGGCGACATGCTCCTGTTCGCCCTCGCGCTTTTCTTGTCGCTTATCATCCGCGGCGGTACGGATGGTCATCTGGTCGCCACCTATCTCGAGCATCTGGTGCCGTTTTCATTCGTCTTTATCGTTTGGGAACTCGTATTCTTTATTGCGGGCCTCTATGACAAATATAAGACGATTTTGAAAGACAAGATCCCGGCGCTTATTTTCAATGCGCAGCTTGCCAATACGTTCGTCGCGATCGCGTTCTTCTACCTCATCCCGTATTTTGGCATTACCCCGAAAACGCTGCTTTTCATCGACTTGTTGGTTTCATTCATCTTGGTGTATCTCTGGCGTATCGCGAGCCACCGCATATTCGGCGTGAAGCAGAAGACCCCGGCAATCATCGTGGGGTCTGGCGCCGATATGCGTGAGCTCGAGCGGGAAGTGAATGCCAATCCGCGCTCAGAGCTTTCCTTCGTCTCATCCGTCGACCTCGATCGCGCTTCAGGGATCGACTTTGCCGGCGAGATCGTCCGGCGGATCTATGCCGAGCGCATCTCGATCATGGTGATCGATTTGCGCGACGCGCGCATCGAGCCGATCTTGCCGCATCTCTATAATCTCATCTTTTCCGGCGTCCGCTTCATCGACATGTACAAGGTCTACGAGGATCTCTTCGAGCGCGAGCCATTGTCGCTCGTCCGCTACAATTGGTTTCTTGAGAATCTGTCATTCTCGCCGAAATTCACCTATGACCTTGCCAAGCGCGCTGCCGATATCGTCGTCTCCTCGCTCATCGGCCTCGTGTCGCTTCTTTGCTATCCGTTCGTGATCCTTGCCATCAAGCTCGATGACGGCGGGCCAGTATTCATCCGCCAGGAACGCATCGGGCAGAACGGCAAGACGATCGCGGTGTACAAGTTCCGCAGCATGGCGCGGAATGAGACGAACCTTGCGAAAGGCGCGGCGAATATGCTCACGCGCGTCGGCCCGTTCTTGCGAAAGACGAGGATCGACGAGCTGCCGCAGGTCTGGAGTATTTTGAAAGGGGACTTGTCGCTCATCGGTCCGCGGCCCGAGCTGCCGTCAGGCGTGACGCTTTATGACAAAGAGATCCCGTATTACAGCATCCGCCATCTCATCAAGCCGGGGCTTTCCGGCTGGGCGCAGATCTGGCAGGAAAATCATCCGCATCACGGCCTGAAAGTGGAGGAGACGAAGGAAAAGCTCGCCTATGACCTCTATTACATCAAGAACCGCTCGATCATGCTCGACATCACGATCGCATTGAAGACGATCAAGACGCTCCTATCGCGCACAGGCATCTGATATGAAAAAGACGAAGGCAATCGTCACGGGCGGCGCGGGCTTTATTGGCTCGCATCTCGTTCGCGCGCTTCTCGCGCGTGGCTATGAGGTCGCTGTCGTTGACAATCTGCATTCGGGCAAGCGCGAGCATGTACCTGCTGGCGCTACATTCCATGCTATCAATATCGATGATCGCGCCCGGCTCGCGCAGGTCTTTACAGGTGCCGCATATGTATTTCATCTCGCGGCGATTCCTTCTGTGCAATATTCGATCGAGCATCCGGACGAGACGAATAAGGTGAATGCTGCCGGGACGCTCAATGTCCTGCTTGCGGCGCGCGATGCGCGCGTGCAGCGCGTCATCTATAGCGCGTCGAGCTCAGCCTATGGCGATACGAAGCAATTGCCGACTCCTGAAGATGCGCCGGCTCTACCGAAAAGCCCGTATGCGCTCCAGAAATATATCGGAGAAGAATACTGTCGGCTTTTTTCGGAACTCTATGGTTTGGGAACGGTATCGCTGCGCTATTTCAATGTCTATGGCGCGGGCCAGCCATCAACCGGCGCATATGCGTCCGTTATCGCGAAATTTTTAGATTTGAAAAAGCAGGGCAAGCCACTCACGATTGTAGGCGACGGCACGCAGACCCGCGATTTTGTGCATGTCGCGGATGTTGCGCAGGCAAATATTCTTGCAGCCGAAAGTGACCGGGTGGGGAAGGGAGAAAAAATAAATATCGGCTCCGGCAAGAAATATTCCGTGAATGATATCGCCGAAATCATCGGTGGAAAGACAGAGAAGCTGCCGCCGCGCATCGAGCCGCATGATTCCTGTGCCGACATTTCCCGGGCAGCATTTCTTCTTGGTTGGAAGCCAGAAACCATCCTTGAAACAGGGCTGAAAAGCTTATTGCAAAATACAAAAAACCCGCTATACTAGCGGCTACTATGATCAAACGAAGATTCTGGGCGATTGTCCTCATTCTGGTCTCGGCGCTTATCGGCTATTTTGTCTATTCGAGCGAGATGTCGGCTTCGAAATTCAAATTTAAGCTTGGTCTCGACCTTGCCGGCGGCACGGAGCTTGTCTATAAGCCGGATCTTTCCAAGGCATCGACGACGACCGATATTCCGACCTCGATGGCAGTACTTCGTGATGTTATTGAGCGCCGTGTGAATACTTTCGGCGTTTCCGAGCCGGTCGTGCGCGTCGAGCGCATCGGCTTTACGGGCGGCGCGGACGAAGAGCAGCTTATCGTCGATCTTCCGGGCGTGACGAATATCGATCAGGCTATCGCCATGATCGGGCAAACCCCGACGCTCGACTTCCGTCTCCTTGCCGCAAGTTCTTCGAATCTCACTGCCGATGAGCTCCAGGCAAAAATAAAAGCCAATGGCATGGAAAAAGTATTTCTTGCGACAGGCCTGACCGGTGAGCTCTTGAAGAGCTCTGCGCTCCAGTTCGATCCGACGACCGGCGAACCGATGGTCTCGCTCCAGTTCAATAGCCAGGGCAGCGATCTCTTTGCGAAAATCACCCGCGAGAATATCGGCAGCAAGCTCGCCATTTTCCTCGACGGCTATCTCGTATCCATCCCAAATATCAAAGAAGAGATCCGCGGGGGCAATGCCGTCATTTCCGGTGGGTTTACGGGCACTGCGGGCATCAAGGAAGCGAAGGACCTCGTGAACAATCTGAATCTCGGCGCATTGCCAATTCCGATACAGCTCATTTCGACGCAAACGATCGGTGCGACGCTCGGCCATGATTCTGCTGCGGCATCGACGAAAGCAGGCGTCATCGCATTTCTCGTGATTGCAATATTCCTGACCGTATTCTATCGCTTGCCGGGCTTTCTCGCTGTCATTGCTCTTGCCATTTATACGGTGATCAACCTTGCGCTCTTCAAGCTCATTCCGGTGACGCTCACGGCGGCTGGCATCGCGGCATTCATTCTTTCCGTCGGTATGGCAGTCGATGCGAATATTCTTATTTTTGAAAGAATGAAAGAAGAGATGCGCCGGGGCCGCGAGCTTGGCGATGCGATTCAAGAGGGCTTCAAGCGCGCATGGACCTCCATCCGCGACTCGAACATTTCCTCGATGATCACCGCCGTGATCCTCTACATGTTTTCCTCGACGCCGGTCGTCAAAGGCTTTGCGCTCGTCTTTTTCATCGGCGTGGCAGTTTCTATGTTCTCGGCAATCAGCGCATCGCGCACGCTGCTCTTGGCTATCAAGCATGACCGGGCCGGGAAGGTATTGAAATTCCTGTTCGGCGCGAGCGTATCAGATACTAATAAATAACCATTATGTTTATCGTCAAATACAGAGCAGTCTTCTATACGTTCTCACTTGCGCTTGTTGCCGCGTCCATTGCCGCTATTTCCGTCTGGGGCTTGCATTTCGGCATCGATTTCAAAGGCGGTTCCTCTCTCCAGTTCCAGTACCAGCATGCACGCCCGGCGATTGAAACGGTCAAGAACGAGATCAACAGCCTGCCGTTCCAGCCATCCATACAAAATGCCTACAGCCTCATTCCGACCGGCGACGCGGGCTATATATTGAATCTGCGCAGCATTACCGATACGGAGCGCGGAATGCTCGTCAGCATGCTCGCGAGCAATGCATCGAACACTATTGAGGTGAAGCAGTTCAGCTCGATTGGCCCCGTGCTCGGCGCGCAGGCAGCCAGAAAATCCATGACCGCGATCGTGCTCGTCGTGCTCTGCATCGTGCTCTTCATCACCTTCGCATTCCGCAAAGTGTCAGAGCCCGTCGCCTCGTGGAAATACGGCATGATCTCGATCGTCTGTCTCATACATGACATGCTCATCCCGACCGGCGCATTCGCCATTCTCCAGCATTTCTTCCATGGCTATGAAATCGATACGCTTTTCGTTACTGCGATTCTTGTGATTCTCGGCTTCTCAATCCATGACACGATTGTCGTTTTCGACCGCGTGCGCGAGAATCTTCGCAATAATTTTGGTGTCAAAAACGCCAAGCCATTTGATCAGGTCGTTGGCGCCTCCATCTCGCAGACATTCATCCGCTCGGTGAATACGTCGCTCACCACGCTCATTGCTGTGCTGGTGGTTTATCTGGTAGGCCCAGCAGCGACCAAAGCGTTCTCGCTTGCGCTCCTCGTTGGCATCTTCTTCGGTACGTATTCATCCATTTTCATCGGCTCGAACCTGCTTGTCACGCTCGAGAAGCGCCAGCAGGCAAAATAGCTTCTTCTGGAATCAAAAATACCCAGGAAACAGGCTGTTTCCTGGGTATTTTTTGTATGGGCATCTCGATCGGGAATCTGCTTGACTTTCACTTGGCCGTGCGTATAATAGCAAAGCTGTCCAATAGGGCAGTATTTTGTTCATTTACAACAGAATAGTACAAGATATGATTTGAAGAATTGTGCGAGTTAGTCTCGAACATCTCCAATTGTTTCTGTGAACGAATGAGAACAGTAGCGATATTGTTTTTTATTTTGTTCCGTTTCCGAAACAAGCGCTTCGGCGCTTTAATTGTAGAGTTTGATCCTAGCTCAGGATGAACGCTGGCGGCGTGGATAGGGCATGCAAGTCAAGGGGACCGCAAGGTAACCGGCAGACGAGATAGTATAAAATAGGTAACGAACCCAAAAGTCAGGAATAGCTTTTCGAAAGAAAAGGTAATACTTGATGGCCTGTGCGCGAACTGTGAACGGAAAGAAATTTGCGTTTAGAGTTCGCGTACAGTAAAGATTTATCGCTTTTGGCTCGGCCTATTCGGTATCAGCTAGTTGGTAGGGTAATGGCCTACCAAGGCGATGACGCCTAGGGGACCTGAGAGGGTGACCCCCATCGATGGAACTGAGACACGGTCCATACACCTACGGGTGGCTGCAGTCGAGAATATTCGACAATGGGCGAAAGCCTGATCGAGCGACGCCGCGTGGAGGATGAAGTGCTTCGGCATGTAAACTCCTTTTGCAGACTAGTAAGTTTTGAACGGTCTGAGAATAAGAGGTTGCTAAACTCGTGCCAGCAGCAGCGGTAATACGAGTGCCTCAAGCGTTATCCGGAATTATTGGGCGTAAAGGGTATGTAGG